>CAMBQD010000023.1 GCA_945869905.1 uncultured Clostridia bacterium
CTTCCTTCTGATAAACGGTTTTGGCATTATCCATTCGATTGTAGGAATATTTCAAAATTGCTTTCACGCTTTCTAATGGTATTGTTTTTGGCAAAACTATCGGCTCCTTGTATTTAATTGTGATTTTATGAAAGGGATTGCTTTCAATGATATTTTCAACCTCCATATATTTGTAAAAAGCTTTCACAGATGCAATTTTACGCTTTGCACTTTTAGGCTTGTATTTTTTATGCAGGTAATCGATATACTCAATTAAGCTGTCTTTTTCAAGGGCGTTTTTGCCGTTAATATATTGGCAAAACTGAGCAAAATCGGTTCTGTATGCCTTCAGCGTCAATGCACTGACTCCCTTTAGGTCCTCACACACCTCTAAATATTTTTCTGTTTCTTCCAAAATGTTCATAATAAAACCTCCAAAATAATGTAGCTTTATTATGAGCCATTTACATAATTTACCAAAATAACAGTGCGAAATTTTGACAAATTATGAGTATTTATTGAATAAATATTTACTATTTCTTTTTTTATAAAGACACTATTGCACAAAGGGAAAATGTCTTGTATAATATTTAGGACAGTTATTTACTGTTAAAAAGAAAAACAAGGAGCTTTTTATGAACGATAAAATACCAAATATGGACTATGATGCCGATGAGGTTATTAACGAGTTCAAGGAAAAAATCAAATGGCCTAAAAAGGACGAGGTGCAGGCTGTTGTTAAGCCATCAAAGCTGCCGTTAAGAATTTTAATTTCTTTTCTTATTACAGTTGTTGTAGGAGCGGCGGCATATTATATGATGCTGCCTGCGCTGAACATCCACGACACACAGATATACATTTATGCTATACTGCTTGTGGTTGTATTTATGGCATCCTTTGCATTAGTATGCAAGGCAAATAAAAAAATCGAGCGCAAGGAATATGTTAAGAAAAAATCAATAGCTCCGATTGTAATTATTGCTGTTATTGCGGTTGTTATGGCTGTTGGTTATGTTACAGGCGTAACCCTGTTCAGAGCTAATTCATACAGTCAGCTTATGCAGGTGCAGGACGGCAATTTTGAAACGGATTTTGATGAAATAAGCTATGACAAGGTGCCGAGAATTGACGCATCACGTGCAAAGACTCTTGCCGACCAGCAATTAGGCTCCCTGTCGGAATACAAGAGCCAGTATGTTGTTTCCGGTAATTCCACCCAAATCAACTACAAAAACACACCGGTAAGAGTTGCTTATCTCGAATACGCAGATGTATTCAAGTGGATAAACAACACTAAGAACGGCTTGCCTGCCTATATGCTTATTGACCTTGTCAGCCAAAAGGTTACGGCAATCAACTGTGTTGAGCAGTTTGGCGAGGGTATCAAGTATTCACCTACAGAGCTTTTTAACGAAAAGCTGATACGTCATCTTCGTTTCCAGTATCCAACTGCTCTTTTGGACACTCCTAATTTTGAAATTGACGACAATATGCACCCATACTGGATTACCGCTGTTCTCAATAAAACAATCGGCCTTTTCGGCGGTACAGATGTTAAGGGTGTAATCATCACTGACGCACTGACAGGCGAAAGTCAGTATTATGATATTGAGCAGGTTAAAACCAGTAGTGAGCTTAGCTGGATTGACGTAGTATACAGCGAGTCACTGCTGATTGAACAGTATAACTATTACGGCAAGCTGCAAAACGGCTTTTGGAACTCAATCATTTTCCAGAATGATGTAAACATTGCATCAAGCGGTAGCGGTAATATTGCCATGAATGACGACGTTTGGGTTTACACAGGTGTTACATCATCTGAGTCAGACTCATCAAACTTTGGCTTCATTCTTTGCAACCAGCGTACCAAGGAAACAAGATACTATAAAAAATCAGGTGCAATGGAGCAGTCTGCACAGCAGTCCGCACAGGACGCAGTACAAAACTACGGCTACTACGCAACCTTCCCTATTCTTTTAGGCATTGACGGCAACCCAACATACTTTATGTCACTTTACGGCGACAGCAACACTGTAAAGGGCTATGCCTTTGTAAGCCTTGAGGATAAGACCGTTGTAGGCACAGGACTTCTTGACGTGGCAAAGAGTGACGCAAAGGCTCTTAACAGCGCCCTTGAAAATTATATCGACGCCCTTAAAGAAAAGGGTGTGGCTAAAGACGTTGACAAGAACGACGTTATTGTTGACGAGGACGATATGACAAGTGCTGACAATAACGCAGAAAATCAGACGGATAAGCCTGACGGCAATACAGAAAAGCCTGTTAAAGAGGCAGGAAAAATTACCGGAGAGGTTACAGACATTAAATCATCTGTAAACGACGGCAACACAGTTTACTACCTGCAGATTGACGGCAAGTATTACTACATCAAGGTAACTGACGCAATGGAGGTTCTCCTCATTTCAAAGGGTGACACGGTTACAGTTGAATTTGAAGAATCTGACGGAAAATTCATTCCTGCTAAATCAGTTACGGTAGAATAAATGAACAAATAAAAATCCGATTCCAAAAGGAATCGGATTTTTTTGTTAAGTATTATTTATCAAGGCTGAAGGTTACGGTTTTTGTTTCGTTTGATTTGAAATCAAGCTCTTGAACATCTGTTGATAAGCCGCAGGATATTTCTATTTTTTGCTGAGCATCCGAATGGATTTTTGCTGTGGCTGTGCCTGCTTGAGTATCCCACTCAAGACTTTCCACCGTTGCACGTGTACGTGCCTTTATTCCTGTTACAGTGCCCCTGTCAAAGCCTGTTGTGGGTAGAGCAGGCAATAACTCAATTTCGCCTGTATTGGAATAAACAAGGCTTTCATTAACAATTCCGAGATAGCCTATTGCAAAGTCAGTGCAGTAACAGCTGCCCCTGTCATAATCGTGGTTTGTCATAAGTGAGTCATAACGTATTTTATGATTCATAAGCTTTGTAAGGGCGTCTGTCAGGCTATACCTGTCCTTAAGCCTTGCGGCAATAAGGGAGCGGTGAACAAGGGCATGACTTGCCTCATTTTCGCTCTCTCTGTTTTCTATCGCCTGAATACAAGCGTCCTTTAGTCTATCGTTATTCTGCGTTTCAAACAATGGCCAAACGCAGTAAAGGTGGCTCAAATGCCTATGCTCGTTATTCTCCTCAAAGGAGGTGGTTGCCCATTCCTTTAACGCACCTGTTTCGTCATACAAATACGGTGGCAGATTATCAATAATATCCTGCCATTTTGATGTATCTGCCCTACTGTCAATGCTTTTCATAACATCAATAAGCATTTCAAGATTATTTCTGCAGGCAGAAATGTCTATTGCACAGTTTGCATCAGAGGGACTTGGGTAGTTAGACGGATTATTCTCCGGTGAATAGCTGGGCAAAATGCAATATTTTTCTCCGTCCTTTAATTCTGTCTTGCCCTTTTCATAATGAATAGCTCCGTCAATGTCGGTATAATATTCAGGGCTTAGAAGCTGTTGCCAGTAGTTTGCTGATTTTATCAGCAGTGGGAACAGTACATCCTCCTGAAGTCTAAGGTATCCCCTGTCCTCAATTTCCTTAATCTGTTTATCGGTTAAATCCTTTTCAGTGGTTGAAAGCACGGATTTTAACGCATTAAGGTCAAATTCATCACTGAGCGGAATATTAATATTGCCATAGCACTGCAGGGTTTCATAAAGGGGCTGTATCATCCAAGAGGTGCCTGCGTTCCAATACCTGAAGGGATAGGGATAACAGGTTTCGGTTATAACCGCTTTATCGCCGTCGGTATTAACAGGTGCCTGTATTGCGTCCTTAAAGCCGTGAGTTGCATATGCGTTTTCCTCCCAATCAGGCAACTGACGGAGGATGAAATATGTATATCCTATTGGTGATGAGGATATGTTACCGGTGTTCATTGATGATGTCTGCAAATTAACGTTGGCATCCATTGTGTACTTGCTGCCCCAGCCTGTGTTCCACTCGCCGGTCCACATACCGTAAAGACGGCTTGTGGAATATCCACTGCAGCAAAGATAAGCATATCTGCCTGCATAATACGTCCTTTGGGCAAGGGCAGAGTCAATTTCCTTACTTCCCTTTTGGTCTTTCAAAAGGCTTTCATTTGATTTGTTGCTGTCACTGAGATTAAGTGTAACTGCGTCAAACTGCGGCTGATATATTTTCAGATGCTGTTCAAGGGCCTTTGCGTAATCAAATTCCCCGTCGGCTGAATACTTATCTGCCACTGCCTTTGCTTGATTATATAGAGAGTCTGTCAGCTCATAGCTACTTTGATTTTCAAAATCATCATAGCCGCCCATTTCATATGTTCTGTCGGAAATTGTTATTAAATAAACCGTGTCGGCATCGATGATTTTTACTCCGTCTTTTTCACCGTAAAACTGCGTTTCCTCAGTATTTTTATCAAGGGCAATTTTTTCCTTTGTTCCCCCTGCTGTTACCACATATGTAAGGGTGGCATATCCGCCGTTTTTCAGCTCGCTGTTTTCATAATCGGGATAATGAGCAACAAGTGCAATGGAATCGGCACTGTCACTGACAAGCTTTTTGTATTTCAGGTTAACCTCGTCGCTGTCGCCGAAATTAGCAAGAGTTGATATGTCGTCATAGGAAAGCACTGCATTTACCTTTGCACCTGTATCGGAGGAGGTTATACGTGTAATAACCGCACCGTCTGTCATTGAGGTAAAGGACCTTCTTTCCCAAACACCGTCCTTGTTTTTATAATGGACGCCGACCTGTGAGGTTTCGTAATCTGTAAAACGTACATATTCCGATTCCCCTTTGCCCTGCATATCAATTCTCAGCTGACCTCCGGGGTGAAAGCGGTAAACATCATCATAGCTGGCATTATCGGTAATATCCTCGCCTTTTACTATGGATTGCTTTACGGTTTCAAGCTCGCCATAGGTTTCAGGACAATTACGGACATTTTCATTAGGCATAATAAAGTGCATATTTTGAAAAATAAAGGTGTCGGAATATGGGGAGCCGCTTTCCACAAAGCCCTGCAGTCCATTGCCTGACACCATTCCGTGGCGCCACCTGCTTGTTTTATTTTTACTTGCGGCGGAAAGCTGATAATAATCCTCACTGTAGGAAATTTTTCTTAAATCGGTAAACAGGTCTTCAACCGCAAAGCCTGTTTTTTTACCGCCGCAGGCTGACAGTGTAAAAATCAACACTCCGCACAAGGCAAGACAAAGAGATTTTTTAAGATAAAATTTCATAATGTCACCTCTGATAACATTTTATATTTTAACAAATGCGGCATTAAAAGAAATGCCGCATTATATATTACAGTTTTATTTTTTTTAATCGATTTATAATCAAATTAGATATTACACCCAAAAGCAAGCCTGTAAGCAGTCCTGCGCCTATCAGCACAGGCAGGTAATAAACAATCCGCACGGTTTCCATAACAATAGCCGCAACTGTTATCTGCCCTATATTGTGGCATATACCGCCCATCATACTGACACCGATAACAGACAGCTTAGTCCTTTTTACAAGCCACATAACGATAAAGCTGAGTATACCACCGCACAGACTGTAGGCAAGGCTGTAAACATTGCCGAAGGTAAGGCCAGCCAAAAATATTCTGATTATAGCTATAAAAAATGCTTCGCCGGGCTTCATAACATAAAGCGCAACTACCACCACTAAATTGGCAAGACCCAGCTTTACACCGGGAATTCCGAAATTAAAGGGAATTAAGCTTTCAAGGTAACTGAAGGTAAAGGCAAGTGCCACCATTATTCCGAAAAGTGCAATCCTCTTTGCTTTGCTGTTTTTCATATTTTTTCTTCCGTTTTGGATTTATCTATGCCACTGCGTCAACCTCGTTCAAATCGTTATCCTTCACCACTGTGACGATAACCTTGTGAGGAAGGCAGATTATTGACTCGCCGTTTTTGTTTATTTTCATATGGCTGACGCAAATACCGTCAGGACAGTTTGCCTGTGTCATTTTTGCATATCCGTCTTCAATAACAAGGGTATTTGTTCCGCCGTCATCGGTTTTAATTTCGACCTGAGTATCCGTATCAAGAGGAAGGGTTTGTGTTACCTTACCGTCCACCTCAACCTGAACATAGGCACCTGAATCACTGTTTACAAAATACAGAAAAAATACCAACAGGCATACAACGACAGCCACAACTGCAATCAGTATAAAATCCGCTTTTTTCATTACTGCTGTGCCTCTGCCTGAGCAAGGTTTTCAACCACAAAGCCCTGTGCATTATTTACTGCATCAACAACTGCCTGTGACGAAATTGTTGAGCCTGCAATAAGGTCAATGGGTGAGCCGGTTGTGGTACTGCCCTTTGCCTTTAACGGAAAATATCTGCCGCTAAACTGGTCTGTAAAAAATGAATCGGATATTCTTTCACCAAGATACTCTGTTTCCTCCTGATGCAATATTTCTATACCGCAAACAAGCTGTGCGTCTGCCGAAATAACCGTTGACATTTCAATAGGGCTTTCCTGATTGTAGCCTAAGGCTGTGCCGGTTACAATGTATGCAACAGTGTTTCCGTCAGCATCAAGCGCCTCCTGAACCGACTCAACATTGTAGTCGGCAGTGTTCATTGATGAAACGTCAATATCCTTTGTTGACGCGATGGTAAATCCGATTTCCACAGGCTCGCTGTACTTTTTGTTTGCAAGGTCATAAATTGCCTTAGAGCCGAAAATTACACCAACACAAACAACAATCATCACTGCCAATGAAATTATCCATGTTACTGATTTTGGATTAAAATGTGCTTTTTTACTCATAATAATTACCTCTTATTCTTTTATATAGCTTTTAAAACCGGAGCTATATGTTTCGTTATAATCCTTATCTACCCATACTGCCTCTGCATTTTCCGTTTTTTCAATAAGCTTCAAGCCCTCATCAATAGGCATATTAAAAAGGGTGGTGGAAAGTGCATCGCCCAGTGCGGAATCCTCGCAAATTACCGATACGCTTGACACGTATTCGCTTGGCATCAATGTTTCGGGATTAATTATATGGCAATATTTTTTGCCGTCAACAGTGTAATAGCGCTGATAGTCACCGCTTGTAACAACGGATAAATCGGTTATCTCCACATTTACCAAATAATCCTCGGCATTAGTATCAGGATTTTCTATTCCTATATTCCACAGGGTTTTGCCATCATCATTTTTGTACCCGAAGGTGCATATATTTCCGCCTATGCTGACGGCGGCAGAGGTCCAAAGATTGTCCTTTGCCCATTTGCAAGCCTGCTGCACGGCATATCCTTTTGCAACAGCACCCACATCAAGCCTAAGCTCCGGGTCCGAAAAATAAACCGTACTGTTTTCCTTATCTATAACTAAGCTGTTGATATCTGTATGCTCTGCCGCCGCCTTAAGCTCCTCCATATCAGGCAAGGAAGCATCCTCCGGATTATTTACACCGTACTCCCTGCTGTCGTGCCATATGGACAAGACGGAGCCAAAGCACACATTGGTTTTCCCGCCGCTTAGCTCATAAACGTATTTGCAGTATTCCAGCAAATCAATTATCCTGCTGTCAACCTTAACGGGACCGTCCTTTGCCTTTTCATTCAAGGTGTAAAGATTGTTAATTCCGTCATAGGAATTGTAAATATCATAAAGCCTGTCATATTCCTCAAGCCTTTGGTGAAACTGCTGAAAATGAGTATCAAAAGCCTCCTGATCGGTATCATATGCCAGCACTGTTGACGCCGTATCAAACAAATCAAGAAAGCTTGAAGAATACCGCTCCTTTTTATTAATGACCGAAATTCCACTACAGGAGCAGCAGCAAACCGCAATAGCAAGGGACATTAAAACACAAAAAAATTTTTTAATAACAATAGAATTATAACAGAAAACCTACATCCTTGCAATAAAAAAACAAATATAGTACCCAAATAAATATTAAATAAATATAAAAATTTCTTTGTAAATAAAACTACCATTGTAATATCAACCAAAGGTTGATATAATTAGGATAAGGGGGTTATTCTTATGTCAAACAATGTGAGAACGTATACGCCGAAGGAGCGTAATATGTATCTTCTCGGTATGGCAGGTCAGAATATGATTTATAATATTATCGGCACGGGACTATATTTTTATTTTCAGTCGGTAATATTTATACCTGCTATTGCCATCAGTATCTTTATGGCGGTTGCCCGTGTATGGGACGCAATAAACGACCCTATGATGGGTACGTTTGTTGACAAAACAAATTCCAAATGGGGCAAATGCCGTCCGTATCTTCTGTTCAGCCCTGCGTTAATTTTGGTAATAACAATTTTAACCTTCTGTAACGGAATTTACAGCTCGTCAAACTCCACAGCCACCAACACCTTAATAGTTGGCTGGGCGGCAGTATCATATATCCTGTGGGGTATGTGCTACACCGTCGGCGACATTCCTCTGTGGGGCGTAACCTCACGTATGACGGAGGTGGAAAAAGACAGGGCATCCATTCTTTCACTGGCACGTATTGCCGCAGGACTTGGCTCAGGCTTGGTACTGCTGACAATTACACCGGTTTCACAGGCGTTGGGCAAGGCTCTTGAGGGCACTGTTCACTCCACAACAAAATCTCAGCAATACGGCTTCATAATCGTTGCGGCTGTTCTTGCGCTTGTCGGCTGCGGACTCTTCCAGCTTACCGGTATTTTTGTACGTGAACGTGTATCATCAACTGAGCAAAAATTCGGCTTCATTGATAATTTCAAAATTATGTGGGGCAACAAGCCCTTCAGAAAACAGCTTATCAGCGGCATACTTCGCTCACCGATACAAATCCTGCTTTCTGTTGCCATGACACTTGTTTCATATTACTACGGAAACTATTTCGGCAACTATATGCTTTATATGATTATTCTGGGCGGAGGTATTTTCGGCGGACAGTTTATTGCAATGGCGCTGGTACCTAAGCTTATTGAAAAATATGAAAAAACAAAGCTTTTCATTGGCTCAACAATTATCAGTGCTGTTCCCTTTGCTCTGATTTATCCTATTTACAAAATTGCTCCTGAGGATTTGGACAAGCCCTTCTGGCTTGTTGTACTGCTTATAGTATTTGCCTTTGCAGGTGCCGGAATGGGCGCACTTAACGTTTTGCAGTCTGTAATGATAGCAGACGCAGTTGACTATGAGGAATATCATAAGGGCTTCCGTCCTGACGGTGTATTCTTCTCCGGTCAGTCCTTTATTACCAAGCTTTCATCCGGTATCAGCTCAATCATTCAGGGTATCGGTTATTCAATAGTAGGCTTCAGTGGTGACAATGTAAATCTTTGTAATGAGGCATTACGTGCAGGCGCATCCTTCAAGACGGATTTTGCACCCTATGCCGCAATGATGTTTTTCCTGTGCTCTATCCCACCGGCAATCGGATTGTTCCTGTCAATAATTCCTATTAAGAATTACGGAATGACAGACGATGAGCACCGTTCAATGCTGGAAACATTGGTAGCACGCAGAAACCAAAAAGAAGAGCAATAATACGTAAGATAAATCATAACCACCAGTTGAACTGGTGGTTTGCACAGGCCCTATAAGGGCCGCCTACTGGCTTGCCGACTGAAAGTCGGCACTGAAGTTTGGCATCGCATTACTGTTTCAGCAGCCCCTCTCGTGGGGCTGTTTTTCTTTTGCTTACTTATTCTTGTTACCCGT
>CAMBQD010000024.1 GCA_945869905.1 uncultured Clostridia bacterium
GCTTGTGTTGATATTTTCAACCTGCAGGCAGGAATACCTTTGGCACAAATCGTCCTCTATTTTCATATCAACCTTAGGCAGATTGTCATATTTTGACAAATCAACAGTGTCAAGTGGCTTAAGCTCTCTGCCTGCAAGGGCGGCAAATTCACGGGCAATACCGTAATGTCCCCACAGGTCGGGACGGTTTGTAAGAGATTTATTGTCAACCTCAAATACAATATCGTCAATTTGGTAAACATCCTTAATATCTGTTCCGTTGGGGATATCGTCGGTGATTTCCATAATACCGGAATTATCATCACTGATACCGATTTCCTTTTCCGAACAGCACATACCGTTTGATGTGTATCCTGCCAGCTTTCTGGGAGCAATCTCAATATCTCCGATTTTTGCACCAACCTGAGCAAAAGCAGTTTTAAGACCAACTCTTACGTTAGGTGCTCCGCATACAACATCGGTAAGCCTGCCGTCGCCTGCATCAACCTTAAGCAAATGAAGCTTTTTGGAGTCAGGATGATTTTCAACGGATTTAATCTCCGCAACAACAATACCGCTTATATCACTGCCCTTAAAGAATATTTCGTTTTCCACCTCTGCAGTTGAAAGTGAAAAGCGGTGAATAAGCTCCACCTTATCAAGACCTGTAAAATCAACAAAGTCCGAAATCCAATTCATTGATAAAAACATAATGACACTCCCCCCTTCTTACTCGTCATCAGTAAACTGTGACAGACTTTCAAGACTGCCGCTGTTTAAATCTCTTATATCTTTAATACCGTATTTCATCATAACAAGTCTTGTAAGACCAAGACCAAAGGCAAAGCCAGTGTACTCGTCAGGGTCAATACCGCCTGCCTTAAGCACCTGAGGATGAATCATACCGCAGGGACAAAGCTCAAGCCAGCCGCTGTGCTTACAGGAGGGGCATCCCTCACCGCCGCAGATAAGGCAGTTGATATCCAGCTCAAAGCCCGGCTCCACAAAGGGGAAAAAGCCCGGACGAAGCCTTACCTTGATATCCCTTTGGAATACCTCTGAAAGCATTGTTTTCATAAAATAAATAAGGTTTGAAATTGAAATATTCCTGTCAACCATAACGCCTTCCATTTGGAAGAAGGTATTTTCGTGGCAGGCATCGGTTGCCTCATTCCTAAAGCATCTGCCGGGGAATATTGCCTTAATCGGCACGCCGTCGTTTACAAGCGCGTCTCTATACTTTTTATAAATAGCATTCTGTGCCGCAGAGGTCTGTGACTTTAAAAGCTGACCGTTTTCAAGATAGTAGGTATCCTGCATATCACGTGCCGGATGATGCTTTGGAATATTAAGGGATTCAAAGCATTCGTAGTCCGTTACAACCTCACTGTAATCCTCAACGGTAAAGCCCATTGATTTAAAAATTCTTTCACACTCTCTCTGAACAAGAGTTATGGGATGATATGAACCGCCGTCAATTTTAGCCGGCATGGAAAGGTCAAATTCAGGCATAAGATTGATTTCAGCCTCAATTTCCTTTTCCTTAAGCTGGGCGGTTTTTTCGGCAATCCTGTCGGCAACAACACCTTTAAGCTCGTTTACCTTTTGACCGAATGCCTTTTTTTCCTCATTTGAAAGCTCCTTCATTCCTTTAAGAAGGTCTGTAACGCTGCCCTTTTTTCCCAGATAAGCAACCCTTACATTTTCAAGGTCTGCCAAATTTTCAATTCTTTCAAGCTCAGCGTCAAACTTTTCTTTAAGGTCAGTTATTTTCTGATACATATTTACCTCCAAAAAAATAAAAATCCGCCTCAATATGAGGCGGAATAAAATCCGTGGTACCACTCAAATTGCAGTTAAAAAACTGCCGCTCAATAACCTTAACGCAGTTATACGTCCTGCTTAGTTTCTCACAGGAGGCTCACAGGCTGAAATTCATAATAGCTGACATATATGCTTTCACCCACCGCATATTCTCTGAAAGGTCACTGCTAAAACTACTTACACCTGCTCACAGCTTTATCATATTGAGTTGATTATAAACCACAAAGCCGTGCCAAGTCAAGCATTTTAACAAGATAATTGCCAATATAAATAAAAAAAGGTATTGTAATTTTGTTAAAATATGTATATAATTATTGTGTAATGCTTTACAGGGAGGTGACTTTACCTTGTCAGATAAAACAATGACTTTCAGAATCGGCGATGAAAAGGAAGATATAATGAAGGAAACCTTAACTGAGGTTTTTGACGCACTTCAGGAAAAGGGCTACAACCCTATCAATCAAATAGTGGGCTACCTTCTTTCAGAGGACCCTACCTACATCACCACCCATAACAATGCCAGAAGTCTTATCAGACGTATCGACCGTGATGAGCTTATGGCAGCAATGGTAAAGTCTTATCTCGACTAAATAATAAAGGAGGGTTATCTTTGGCAGAAAGTAAAAAGGAAGAATTCCTTGAGTACAAAGGTAAGCCTTTGGTTAGATGCGGTAAAACAATTTACTATGGCAATATGAGTGACCCATACGTAATTTGCCTTAATATTCTGGACGAAAGCGATGTTAAGGATTTAAAGGTATCAGGTAAGGTTGTTATTCAGCTTATCAATACCGACCCTGATGTATCACCAAAGGAAAAAATAGTTAAAAAAAGTGAAAAGAACGGTCTTTTCAATGCTCTGGATTTAGGAGCAGTTTGGCTTGAAAGAGCATTAAAGCAAAGTAACTAACCGATTGAATTCAATCGGTTTTTTATTTTAGGGGGAACATTATGTACTGTGCAGATGAAAAAAGATATGAGAATATGACGTATAATTTTTGCGGTGAAAGCGGCCTGCAGCTACCTAAGATTTCCATTGGATTATGGCAGAATTTCGGCATCAATGACGATTATGACACAATGAAGAATATTATCCTTACCGCCTTTGATAAGGGTGTTACTCACTTTGACCTTGCCAATAACTACGGTCCCGAGCCCGGCCGTGCGGAAATAAACTTCGGCAAAATATTTAAGGAAAATCTTAAGCCCTACCGTGATGAAATAATAATCAGCACCAAGGCAGGCTACGAAATGTGGGACGGCCCTTACGGCGGACGGGGCGGCAGCAGAAAATACCTTACCGCCTCACTTGACCAAAGCTTAAGCCGTATGGGTATTGACTATGTGGACATTTTTTATCACCACTGCTTAGCACCGGAAACTCCTCTTTGGGAAACTGCCTTGTGCTTATCGGATATTGTACGTCAGGGCAAGGCACTTTATGCAGGCATCAGCAACTATGACGGACATACCATGCACAAAATGAACAAAAAATGCAAGGAATTCAATGTACCGTTTATCATCAACCAAAACAGGTATTCCATATTTGACAGAACTATTGAGCATAACGGATTAAAGGAGGAGGCTGTTGATAAAGGCAAGGGTATTATTGCCTTCTCTCCTCTGGCACAGGGTCAGCTTTCCGACAAATATGAAAACGGCATTCCCGAAAATTCAAGGCTTTATAACAATGACGCTGTTCAAAAAAAGGTTGGCTATAACGAAAGACGCGCAAAGCAGATAAAGGAACTTTGCCAAATGGCACACAGACGTGGCGAAACACTGTCGCAAATGGCAATACAGTGGCTTTTGGCAGACAGTGCGGTAACCTCCGTCCTTGTGGGCGTTCATTCAAAGGCTCAGCTTTTGGAAAACCTAAAGGCACTTGAATTTGCACCTCTTACAAAAGAGGAAATTGATAGAATTAACGAAATCAGTTTATAAATTCAATCCTGTAATCCGCATTTCTTACTGTAAGCGTTGAAAAGCTGTTATCGTCATTTTGTATAAGGACAAAATCGCCTATTGATATTTTTCCTTCATATTTAAAGCCGCCGTCAATTTTTTTGACATTCAGCTCAGGTGCGGAATTTATAAAATCAAAAACCTCGTAAATAACAATAGCGGCATTTTGCCTTTCATAATTTTCAGCATTTATATCGTAGGAAAACTCGGTAAACTTAAAATTAAGATTTTTTCCGTCATAGGTCATCACCAGTCCCTTGGCGGAGGTTGAATCAACTGTTACCGACACCGAGTCCTCGGTTTTACAAATTTTGCAATCATAATAGAAATCCCCCGAAGTTACTCTAACATTCTGAGTTAATGTTAAAGGAATTTCGGGGGTATAATTTTTTGCCCTGCAACCTGCAAGGAGTAAAACAAAAATCAGTGCAAATAAAGGTATCGCCTTTTTCAAGCTAATCAGTCCCTATTCAAATTCGGACATCAAAGCACCTAAAAGGGATATCATATCATCAACGGTCATACCTCTTTGTGACAGCTCAGCGGCAGTGATATCGCCGCAGCAGCCGTGAATAAACACAGCCGATTTGGCAGCTTCAATAGGGCTTATGCCCTGTGCAATAAAGGAGGCTATCATACCGGTCAGCATATCGCCTGTTCCGCCCATTGCCATACCTGAATTGCCGTTTGTGTTTACATACACATCTGCGCCGTCTGTCACAACGGTATTTGCTCCCTTTAAAACAACTATAACGTCATTTTCCTTGGCAAAGGCCTTTGCGTTTTCAATCCTGAGGGACTGAACATATAGCACGCTTTCATCAACAAGCCTTGCCATTTCGGCAGGATGAGGAGTGACAACAAGGGGTGCTTTTTTATCCTTTAATATATCTATGAAAGGAGATACTGCATTTATACCATCTGCATCCAGCACAACGGGAGCTTCGCTTGTTTTTATTATCTGACCGACTATTACCTGAATATCGTCATTATTACCCAAGCCGCAACCCACAGCTACACTATCCGCCCATTTAAGCTCTTCAAAAATATCATTTATTGCACCCATGGAAATGGTTTTTTCTTCATTTTCACACAGTGGCTTGAATATAGGCTGAGTAAGATGAGCCGTCATTACAGGATAAAGTGATTTTGGAAATGCACATTTAAGCAAGCCTACACCTGTTTTTAATGCCGATTTAGCACAGATAACCGACGCACCGGGCATAAGATACGAGCCGCATATGTTAAGCTGGTGACCAAAGCTGCCCTTATGGGAATTTTTATCTCGCTTGTAAAAATTCTTTTTAATATCGGCTTTGGTAATAGTTTGGGCATAGCCACCGTCATAGCAATCCTCAGGTATGCCTATGCTCACTGTCACCACCTTACCGCAGTAAGCATTTGCAGGGGGCAGAACGTGTGCGTACTTCAGGGTGGAAATTGCAATTGTCATATCCGCTTTAACAGCATGAGTCACCTCTCCGGTTGTGGCGTCCGTACCGCTTGGCGTATCAATACTAATCACAACTGCCCCTGAGTTATTTACTGCGTCAAAAACCTCGTTAAAGGGTGCCTTAGGCTCGCCGTGAAAGCCTATACCGAAAATACAGTCAACAATTATGTCACAATCAAAATCATATTCCGTAAAGTAGTAGTCCTTTACGCCATTTGCCGTTGCCTCATCAAAATACATTTTTGGTTCAGGAAGCTCCGGTGCCTTATCAGCCAGTACAATATCTGCATTAACGCCCATTTTTACAAACAGATTGGCAATAACAAAGCCGTCGCCTGCATTTTTTCCGTTGCCGCACACAACGGCAATTTTTTTGTTTTCAATGCCGTCGCCGTAATATTTCAGTATTTTGTTAAAGCAGGCAGTACCTGCGCTGAGCATTAAGCCCCCCTCGGTAAAATCGCCCGAAAAGGCTTTTTCCTCAACCTGTCTTATTTGTTTAGCTGTAAGAATTTTCATAAACATCACCAAATTATAACCGCAGCAATTGCGTATTCGCCGTCGTGAGATATTGACACATCACAATTTGACACGCCGTTAATATACGGCCTTCCCTTATCGTCGTGGAGTATTTCAACATCTGTCATCGGCAGTCTTATTCCCGTGCCGATTGCTTTGAAATATGCCTCCTTACAGGCAAATATACCTGCAAAGCTTTCGGCATTTCTACAGTATTCTCTTTCTCCTTCGGTAAAAACCCTGCTGAGAAAGGCCTTGCTTTTAATGCTTTCTTCCATTCTTGATATTTGAACAATATCGGTTCCGATTTTAAACATATATCAATCACCTATGATAACGGTTTAATTATAAATTCAAATTTCCTGCCCTTAAGTGTGCCGAGACGGTACTGCTTTGCAGGAGGTGGTCCGCAGGAATTGGAGCCTGCGCCCATAATATCCGCATCAAGATTAATGCAGGACGTACGGTTTGGCAAATCCTCTCTGTGCTTTGCCTTGGCACATTCCTGAGGGGTATATGGATTGGCGGAAAAGGCAAAGGGCTTTTCCACTGCCTCAAATCTAAAGCCCATACCGTCATCATCTGTAATTTCAGCAAAGCGTGTTTCACATCTTACTGCGCTTTCCTGTGGCTTAATATGATTTTCGTGCATATCCCAAATGGCAGTGCTGTAAACTCCCGTCAGGGTATGCTCTTTAAAATCAGGCAGATTTACAAAGGGTCCCAGCCCGAAATACCTTACATTTTTAAAGTTCTTCGGCATTTCAAGTTGAACACCGAACCGTGGAATATTTTTAACCTTTCCGCCCCTTGTGCATTTATATTTTGCCCTTATTGTGCCGTTGCCGTAAACAAACAGCTCAACGTCTGTCACTGCAAGAGTATGCACCTTAGGAGTTTTAACAGTCACTGTGCCTGTAATTACAACGCAGTCGCTTTTCACAGTATGGCGGAAATTTTTTGCAAAGCATGACTGAGCGTCAAGACGTTTTTTGCGCCAATGCACATTCATATTCATATCATTGTCAAGGGGCGCACGGTAAATCTGTAAGCCTATGCCCTTAAAATCACCGTAGGGCATTTGGTTTATAAGCTCCTTGCCCTTATAGATATATGAGTCAACGGTGCCTGACGACCTGTCAAAAATCAACCTGCCGTTATCAAATGTGATGAACAAACGACCTTCACTTTCCTGCACCCTTGGGGCAGTGGATTTTACTATATCCGCCTTCAGCTCTCCCGGGCAAAGCTCAATTTGCTCTGTGGCAACAGAATATGTGCCGTCAAAATATTCAAACTGAATAACCGTATTGTGGCTTTTGTCATAATTGAAGGTGCCTAAATCAATATCGGCAGAGGATTGGGGCTCAACATTTAAATCAAACTCGCCCCTTGAAGCAGGCATACCGTTTTCAACTACAGTATACTTAACTGTCAGTCTTGCATTTTCAAAATACATATGGTTAAAGAAGGAATAAACCGACTCACCTGTTTTTGACGCTCTTACAGGGCGATAGCAGTTTTTCATCTGATAGGCACCTGAATGGGGCGTCCTGTCGGGATAGAAAAGTCCGTCAACACAGAAATTACCGTCGTGCCTCCATTCGCCGTGGTCACCGCCGTAGGTGTATTCATATTCCCCTTTTTCGTGATAAACGGCGTGGTCTGCAAATTCCCAAATACAACCGCCCATTATGTTATCTGCACGGTAAAAATACTGCATATATGTTTCAAGCTCACCTGCGCCAACACCCATTGCGTGAGCATATTCGCAAAGATAAAAGGGCTTTTTATAAAACTTTTTGGGAAGTCCCCATCCGTTTGCAATGCGCTTTACCATATACGGAAAGGCATACATCATTGAAAGCACATCATATGCCCATCGCCTTGTGCGGCACACTGCCTCGTAATGTATCGGGATATCCGTCAGCTTTTTTAAATTACCGTAGCATATATCCTGGCATTTGTATCCGCCTGATTCGTTACCCAAGGACCACATTGTGATTGAGGGATGATTTTTATCCCTTTCAAACATACGGTAAACCCTGTCCCAATAGTGACCGCTCCAGCTTTTATCGTTGCTTAAGCCGTTGATTTTATGTAATTCATTCATTCCGTGAGTTTCAATATCAGCCTCGTCAACCACATAGATGCCGTATTCATCACACAAATCAAGAAATGCCGGGTCCGGAGGATAATGGGAGGTGCGCACACAGTTGCCGTTGAATTCCTTAATCAGTCTTACATCCTTTTCCATTTCCTCAATGGTCATAGCATATCCTGTTTTTGGATTAGTATCGTGATGATTTACACCCAAAAGCTTTATATGTCGGTTATTGAAATAAAATACATTCCCCTTTATCTCAATATGCTTAAAGCCGATGCTTCTTCTTATTACTTCAATTACCTTGTCCCCCAGTGACAAAGTAATTACAAGCTGATAAAGATAAGGGCACTCCGCAGACCACTCCTTAACCTCTAAGGAATCAAAGGTTATTTTATCAATACCATCGGGTGAAACATTAACAGACTTTGATACAAGCATATTTCCCTCGTCGTATAAAAACGCAGAAAGCTGGCACCTGTCTGAAAGCTTTAAGGACGGATTAACCGTAAGGCTATAGTGACTGTCATCTATATAGTCTGTTTTCACCTCAAAATCATAAATTGAATTATCCCCTGTTTTGTATAAAAGCACATCGCGGAATATACCGTTGCACCTGAACATATCCTGACATTCAAGATAGGTGCCGTTGCACCATTTATGCACAATAACGACTATTTCGTTTTTGCCTCTGGTTATAAACTCATTAAGCTCAAACTGGGCAGTGTTGTGGCTGCCCTCACTGTAGCCCACATACTTACCGTTACAGAAAAGGTCAAGGGAGCCGGAAACGCCTAAAAAGCAGAGATAATAATTTTTATCCAAGCTGTCGGCATTTATTATTTTCCTGTATATACCGGCGGGACAATTCTCAGGAAACTCAGGCGGATTTGCCTTAAAGGGATAACGGCTGTTAACGTAATAGGGCTCCTCATATCCCGTATGCTGCCAAACCGACGGCACGGTAATTTTATCAAAGCTGATTTCGTCCGTGTCAAAGGTATCGGGAATATCAAGACAGCTTTTATAATATACAAAATCCCAATCGCCTGAAAGACATTCCACCATTGAAGATGAGTATCTCTCGTTTCTTATATCAACCGAGTCCAATTCCTCAGCAGAGCTGAAAGGAATAAAATAAGAACGTGGATACATAACATTTTCCCTGTATTTTTCAAAGGCTTTATAGTTATCTGTTTTAAGGCTGTATTTCATAGATTTTATTCTCCTAACGGTTATATAGGTAATTATACAATAGAGAAAACCCAATTGCAAATGAATAATTAAAGCGGCGGGATTATATAAATTTAGTAACTGACTTTTGTACGCAAAGATAAATTATATGTCAAATTCATACTTACACTATTGACTATTGTTTAAAATTATTGTACAATATGCACAAAGGACAGTCAAATACCATTCGTTATTGCAAACAAAAATACTAATATTGCATTAATCGTTGGCTGCGGAAAGGAAATAATTATGAGTAATCGTGCAGAGGATATAAGAAATGTTGCTGTCATTGGTCACGCATCAAAGGGAAAAACAACTCTTTGTGAGGCACTTTTAAATATAGCCGGTGCCACTGAGCGTATGGGCAAGGTTACGGACGGTAACACTGTATGCGACTTTGACGCCGAGGAAAAGAAAAGGAAGGTAAGCATTAACAGTGCAGTTGCCTCCACTGAATACAAGGGCAAGGCAATAAATTTTATTGATACTCCCGGCTTGTTTGATTTTGCTATGGGCAGTGCGGAGGGTATCCGAGATCGGAAGA
>CAMBQD010000025.1 GCA_945869905.1 uncultured Clostridia bacterium
TGTGCGTACGGCATTCATATTTGCTTTTTTCATCATCTCAATATCGTAACGCATTACATCCTCAGACATATATCTGCCGGTTTTGCAGTCAAACTCGTGCCTGTTTGTGCCCTTAAAGACAACTCTTTCACCGTTGATACGGATAATACCGTCCTTTATCTCAACGGTTCTGAATCCGATTTTCTGACTGATATATTCAATAGGAACTCCGTTATTTTTAAGAGTAAGCACCATAGTATAAAGATACGGATTTTCTGCAGACCAGGGATTAACATCGGCAACTATTGCCTTAAGCTTGGTATTGTGGTCCTCGTCGGCATACTGGGTATCAAGGGCAACGGTGACACCGTCTGAATCAATGATGCTCATATCAAGGCTAAGGCTTTCATATGTACCGTTTGTCTTAACAAGGACCTGAGCATATCCGTCGCTTAAGGTTATGTCGGGCTGAGCAATAACAGTAAAGTCCCTGATATACTCTCTCTCAGTTGTGTAGATATACACATCGCGGAAAATTCCGCCAAGACGCCACATATCCTGACACTCCAGCCAAGAGCCTGTGCACCAGCGGTACACCTCAACGCCGATGGTGTTTGAGCCCTCTACCAGATACTTGGTAATATCAAACTCACTGCGGTGGAAGGTCGATTCGGAATAACCTACTCTTTCACCGTTTATGTAAAGATAAAACGCAGACTCAACGCCCTCAAAGCAAAGCACTACTCGCTTTGAAAGAAGACTGCGATTAACATTAACCTTTTTAAGATAACAGCCAACAGGATTGTGCTTTGTGGGTGCATTCGGCGGACAGATATCCTCACTGCCCTCCCAAGGATAACGCACATTGCAATACTGACTTTGGTCATAGCCCTGCATCTGCCAGGAGCATGGCACAATCACAGTGTCCCAATTATGTGAATCATAATGGGGCTGTGCAAAATCAGTGGGTCTGTAGGCATAATTTTTATAAAGCTTAAATTTCCACTTTCCGTTAAGCAATTTACATCTTGACGAGGCGTATCTGTCAGCCTTTTTTGCCTCCTCAAAATTATCATAAGGCATAAAGGTAGCGTGCTGAGGCAGCCTGTTAACCCCCACAATTTCAGGGTTTGACTGCCATTCCGTATATCCGTCGATAAAGTTTCTTTCCATAACGCAATTCTCCGTAAATTTTATCTTCTGTGTACCATTCCCTCGCGGAAGCCCTCCTGCTTAAAGCATACGCCTATACTTCTGAGAAGTATTACCAAATCCAGCTTAAGTGACCAGTTGTCACAGTACAGCTTATCGTATTTTACCTTTTTCATAAGTGATATTTCATCGCGTCCGTTAATCTGAGCCATACCCGTAAGCCCCGGTCGAAAACGGTAAACACCATACTCCAGCCTTAGCCTGTGTGCCCTCATTTCCGATGAGATAAGAGGTCTGGGACCAACAAAGCTCATATCACCCTTAAGTATGTTCCAAAGCTGAGGAAGCTCATCAAGGCTTGTTTTTCTGAGAAATCTGCCAACCCTTGTAATGTACCGATCAGGGTTTTCCAGCTGACCTGTGGCAACATTAGGTGTGTTATTCCTCATGGTTTGGAATTTATAAATCTTAAATGGCTTTCCCCTTCTGCCCCTGCGCTCATGGGAAAAGAACACACTGGTATTTGGGGTAAGAATATTTGCAATACAAATCACCAAAAACAGAGGTGAAAGCACCACCAGCCCCGTAAATGACATTACTATATCGAAAAGCCTTTTAAATTTTGTAGGCCCAAAATATTTCTTCAAAAACTTCTTCATATTAACGTCCTTATAGCATCGGCAGAAAATAGCTGCCGTTCTTCTCTGCAAAACAACATAGTGTATCTAATTTTGTTGATTATACCACATATAATTAAAATATGCAATTTTTTTATAATAATTTTAATTAGTATTGCCAAAAAAGCTTTTATTATATATAATAGTAGGCAATAATCCTAAGGAGTGTTAGTGTGAAAAAAATAATCAGTTTGGCATTATGCTGTATTGTCATTTGTTTAAGCTTAACTGCCTGCTCCGGTCCTAATGCAGATATGACCGAGGAAAATATAACCGCCACGGTGGAGGCAACAGAAAAAGCATTAAAGGAATTTGATACCGATAATTTAAAAAAATATGTTGACTCTGCAACGCTTTCAACTATTATGGGATATGCAGATAAGCACCAACAGTTTAAAGACTTAGGCAAAGCAATATTTGCAAATCTTGAAATGGAAGTAAAAAGCATAGATATTGAAAATCAAACCGTTACCGTTTCCGTAACCAATAAGGATTTAGCTCAGGCTGCCGAGGAATTTGTGACAGAGCTTAATTCGGAGTATTCCGCATTTCAGCTTTTATCCCAGCTTAATAACGATAATTTTCTTGACGCTAAATTGTCGGAGCTACGCACAAAGATTGAAAAGTCCGTACTTTTTCCCGAGTCTATAGAGGTAACCCTCAGTGTAACACAGGGCAAAAAAAATCTTATACTCAGCTTTGACAGTAATGCAGAGGATGTTGTATCCGGCGGCGCCTTGTCCGTAATTAAGAGCATATACAGCGTCGGTTGATATTTTATATATAAAAAAACAGTGACATTAACGGATATTTATGTTAGAATGTCATTTGGTATTATTTTTTGAGGTGTAAATTTATGGCAAATAAATTATTAACTGCAATTTTCGGCGACTATTCCCAAAAGGAAGTAAAAAGAGTTAAGAAAATATCCAACAAGGTTCTTGCCTTGGAGGAAAAATATCAGGCAATGACGGATAAGGAGCTGACATCACAGACAGAAATCCTGAAGGGACGTCTTGCTGACGGTGAAACTCTTGACGATATTCTTCCCGACGCCTTTGCCGTTTGCCGTGAGGCTGCGTGGCGTGTGCTTGGTATGAAGCATTTTGAGGTGCAGGTTATCGGCGGTATTGTTCTTCATCAGGGCAGAATTGCCGAAATGAAGACAGGTGAAGGTAAAACTCTTGTGGCAACCCTACCTGCATATTTGAATGCGCTTACAGGCGAGGGTGTTCACATTGTAACAGTAAACGATTATTTGGCAAAGCGTGACTCCGAATGGATGGGCAAGCTTTACCGCTTTCTCGGCTTAGAGGTTGGTCTTATCATTCACGAAAAGACTAATGAGCAGAGAAAGCAGGCATATAACGCAGACATCACCTACGGCACGAATAACGAGATGGGCTTTGACTACCTGCGTGACAATATGGTGCAGTACAAGGAGCAAAAGGTACAGAGGGGTCACAAATTTGCAATTGTGGATGAGGTTGACTCAATCCTTATTGATGAGGCACGTACTCCCCTTATCATCAGCGGTAAGGGTGAACAGTCCACCGACCTTTACAGGCAGGCAAATGCCTTTGCCAAAACCCTTAAAATGGTTAAGGTTGCCAAAATGGACGAAAAGCAGGACACCGAGTCCACCTATGACGGCGACTATGTAGTTGACGAAAAGGCTAAAACCGCTACCCTTACCCAAGACGGTGTTAAAAAGGCTGAGGAATATTTCCACGTTGAAAACCTTATGGAAATGGAAAATTCCACACTTCTCCACCACATCAATCAGGCAATCAAGGCTAACGGTGTAATGAGAAGAGATATTGACTATGTTGTAACAGACGGTCAGGTTAAAATCGTTGACGAATTTACAGGACGTATTATGGAGGGCCGTCGTTATAACGAGGGTCTGCATCAGGCTATTGAGGCTAAGGAAGGCGTTAAGGTTGAGCATGAAAGCAAAACCCTTGCCACAATCACCTTCCAAAACTATTTCCGTCTTTACAAAAAGCTTTCAGGTATGACCGGTACAGCGTCAACCGAAGCCAGCGAATTTTCGGAAATTTACAAGCTTGATGTTGTTGAAATTCCAACCAACAAGCCCCTTGCAAGAATTGACCATCCGGACGTAATTTTCCAGACGGAGCAGGCTAAATTCTATAACGCAATTGACCAAATCAGAAAATGCCATGAAAAAGGACAGCCTGTGCTTGTTGGTACAATCAGCATTGAAAAGAGTGAGCTGCTGTCAAAAATGCTGAAAAAAGCAAGAATTCCTCACAATGTGCTCAATGCCAAAAATCACGAACGCGAGGCTGAAATCATTGCTCAGGCAGGTAAGTTAGGTGCTGTTACAATAGCAACTAATATGGCAGGACGTGGTACAGATATTATGCTTGGCGGTAACGCCGAATATCTTGCAAAATCCGAAATGAGAAGAATGCAGTTTTCCGACGAGCTTATTGCAGAGGCAACAGGCTTTGCGGAAACAGATGACGAAGAAATTCTTAATGCAAGAAAAACCTTCCAGGAATTAGAGGCAAAATATAAGGAAGAAATACAGGAGGAGGCTGACAAGGTACGTGAGGCAGGCGGCCTGTTTATCCTTGGTACAGAGCGTCACGATTCACGACGTATTGACAACCAGCTTCGCGGACGTTCAGGCCGTCAGGGTGACCCCGGTGAAAGCCAGTTCTACCTTTCCTGCGAGGATGACCTTATGCGTCTGTTCGGCGGCGAAAGAATGCAGATGATGATGAGCCGTATTGCCGATGACGAAAATATGCCTATTGAATCAAAGATGATTTCAAGAACCGTTGAATCATCACAGAAGAAGGTTGAGGGAAGAAACTTCGGCATACGTAAAAATACACTTCAGTATGACGATGTTATGAACCGTCAAAGACAGCTTATCTACAAGCAGAGAGACCAGGTTCTTGACGGCATAGACCTTTCAGACAAAATTCTTTCAATGCTTGATACCAACATTGAAGAAAATGTTAAAAACTACTTTGCCGGTGACAACAAGGAAGACTGGAACGTTGCAGGCCTTAAGGAAAAATACAAGGGCTGGCTGACAACTGATGACGATTTTGAGGATGTTAACCTGCTTTCAGTTGACAATACAATTGAAATGCTCACCGAAAGAGGCCATAGAATCCTTGAAGAAAAGCGTGAAATTTTGGGCGACGAGATGTTCCAGGATTTTGAAAGAATGGTACTTCTCAGAAATGTTGATACACTTTGGATGGACCACATTGACGCAATGGACGATTTAAAACAGGGTATCGGCCTTAGGGCTTATGCTCAGCAGGACCCTGTAGTTGCCTTCCGTATGGAATCATATGATATGTTTGATGAAATGACGGCTTTAATCCGTGAAAACACTGTTCGTATGATGCTTACAATTATGCCGAGAAGACGTGAGGACGTTGAAAGAAAGGCAGTAGCAAAGGTAACTGCAACCTCCTCAGGCGGTGACGATACGGTTAAGCAGGCACCTGTACGCAAGGGACACAAGGTAGGTCCCAATGACCCATGCCCCTGCGGCTCCGGTAAAAAGTACAAAAAGTGCTGCGGCGCTCCCGGTAAAAACAACGAATAACAAATAATGTAAATACAGGCAGTCACTGTAATGTGACTGCCTGTATTTTTTGTGGCGAACACAGTTCGCCGCTACGTGGGAGGATGATATCCTCCCCTAGGCAATAAAGAATAATCCGAACCTGCCAAAAATGCAGTATTCAAGCGACTTTTGTATTTTTCACTGTTGCCTTGCGTCAGCAAGGCTTCCATCTCAAAATCCAAAATTCATCTTTACTTCAAGCATTTTTGGTCTGCGAGTTTAAATTGTGCTGATTTGTTCTTAATCAAGGCATAAAAACGCAGGAATACTTTATGTATTCCGAGTATTTTTAACACAGAGTAAGGGCAAATCAGCCAATTTAAACCATGGTTCGGATTGCTCTTCATTGCCTAGGTTTTTCATAAATTTGTTCACTACGTGCAAATTATCAGTGAGCGTCAAACCAGGTGTTTCCTACTTTTCCGTCTGCTTTTAGGCGCACCTTCATTTTGCAGGCATTTTCCATTTCCTCGGTTACTATTTTTAATGCCTTTTCTGCCTCATCGTCAGGCGCCTCAACAATAAGCTCGTCATGCACCTGTAAAATCAAGTGAGCCTGCATATTTTCATCACTAAGGCGCTTATCAACCTTAACCATTGCAATTTTGATGATATCCGCCGCAGTACCCTGAATGGGCATATTTCTTGCCACTCTTTCACCAAAGGCTCTGAGCATATGGTTTGACGAAGCCAGCTCCGGCAGGTAACGTTTTCTTTTAAACAGCGTTTCACTGTAGCCCTTATCCTTTGCCAAATCAATCATACGGTGCATATATGAATCAACACCGCTGTAGGTGGCAAGATAATTGTCAATATACTGCTTTGCCTCCTTGTTTGATACTCCGATATCCTTAGCAAGAGAAAAGGCACCGATACCGTAAACAATTCCGAAATTAACTGCCTTTGCCCTGCTGCGCATCTGCGGAGTGACCATTTCAAGGGGCATATTAAACACCTGTGACGCCGTAATAGCGTGAATATCCGCACCGCTGTTGAAGGCGTTTATCATTACCTCATCACCGGCTAAGTCGGAAAGCACCCTAAGCTCAATCTGACTGTAATCGGCGTCAACCAGCTTTTTGCCCTTGCCGGCAACAAAGAATTTTCTCATTTCCCTGCCAAGCTCGGTACGGATGGGAATATTCTGCAAATTTGGTTCAAGGGATGATATTCTGCCGGTTCTTGTTTCCACCTGATTGAATCTTGTGTGTATTCTGCCGTCAGACTCAATAACCTTTAAAAGTCCGTCACAATAGGTGGACTTTAGCTTTGACAGCGAACGGTATTCCAATATTTGAGAAATACAGGGATGCTGGCCAACAAGCCCCTCCAAAACCTCTGCATTAGTTGAATAGCCTGTTTTTGTTTTCTTTTTGCAGGGCAGGTGCAAATCCTCAAAGAGAGCAACGCCGAGCTGTTTAGGTGAATTTATATTAAACTCATATCCCACACTGTCATAAATGGACCTTGTAAGCTCATTTATCCTTTCGCCAAGCTTTTTACCAAACTGCTCAATTCCCTCTTTATCCACCTCAAAGCCTGCATATTCCATTTTTGCCAAAACAGCAGAAAGAGGCAGCTCTACCTCTGTAAGAAGGGCAGACTCGTCAGCATCGTCAATCAGCCTGTCAAGCTTTTCAAAAAGCGGACGAACAACCGCCGATATGGATACGGTCATATCCTTTTCACCGAGAGTGTTCAGAAACTCAGGTATTTTTACACCGTATTCCACACAAAGATGCTCAATATCATAATTACTGTCACCGGGCTTTAAAAGATATGCCGAAAGCATTAAATCTCCGCAAACATTTTTAAGATTTACTCCGTATTTGCAGGCAAGCCTGTGTAATTCCTTTGTGTTATAGGAGTATTTTTTTATACTCTCATCCTCAAAGAAATTGCGGACAAAGTATGAGTATTCCGGTGTTTCCGACGGCATAACAATTATTTCATCGCCAAAGGAAAAATACAAATCCGTAATGCTTCCGTCAACAATATTCGGATAAAAATAAGCATCTGTTCCCCTAAGTCTGTCAAGGAGATAATCAGCATCAACACAGGTAAGACGTGTAAGATCTCTTGCCTTTTCCTCTTCCTGCCGGGGCTGTGCATTATTTGGGTCAAGATTGAATTTCGGAATAAGCGAGAACAGCTCCAGCTTAACAAACTGAGATACTGCCCTTTGGGGATTACCCTCTCCTATTTTGTAATCGGAAAGATTTAAGTCAACAGGGGCATCTGTGCGTATTGTACCTAAATCAAGAGAAAGGTAAGCCTTTTCCTTATCCTTTTCAAGCTTTGCCTTTACCCCTACTTTTATATCAAGTTTATCAAGATTTTCATAAATATAGTCTATGGTGTGGAAGCGCTGAATAAGGTCAAGAGCCGTCTTTGCACCAACGCCTGCCACGCCCGGTATATTATCAGAGCTGTCACCCTGAAGTGCTTTTACCTGAATAAGCTCGGCAGGTGTTACACCGTATTCCGCCATAATGGCATTTTCCTCATAAATATCCGTTACTGCCTGTCCCATTTTTGTATGTGCAAGCAAAACCTTAACTCCTCCGTGGGCAAGCTGAAGGGAGTCCCTGTCCCCTGTGGCGATAAAGCACTGGTCACCGTTTTTACGGCAAGCCTCCGCAAGAGTGCCTAAAATATCGTCTGCCTCCCATCCCTCCTGCTCAAGGGTGGTTATGCCCAAATCATTAAGTATTTCCTTAAGCACAGGCATCTGCTGTCTTAATTCGTCAGGCATACCGTGTCTGCCTGCCTTGTAAGCGTCATACATTTTATGGCGGAATGTGGGGGCGTGCATATCAAATGCAACCGCAACACCGTCGGGACTGCATATTTCCTCCAGCTTAAGTAAAATATTTAAAAAGCCGTATATTGCGTTGGTAAAGTCACCGTTTTTTGTGGTTAAAAGTTTTATTCCGTAAAAGGCACGGTTAACAATACTGTTTCCGTCAAGGACTAATAATTTCATAACTAAACCTCAATAACATATTTGATATTATTATACCATAAATCAAGATAAGATAAAAGAAAAAAATCCCATTCACTTAAATGTGAGTGGGATTTTAAATAATTCTATTCAGCCTCTTGTGTTGCCGGCTGGGTTGTTGTAACAACCTCTCCGTAAACCTGCAGTATTATTTCTTCACCTACTGCAACGGACTCCCCTGCGGCAGGAGCCATACCGTAATTCTCCTTAACAGTATTGGGGGCATATCCGCCTTCGTTATATACTTCAACGGAGGATACCTTAAAGCCCAGCTTTTCCAGCTCCCTCTTTGCCTCCTCAAAGGACAGACCGCCCACATTGGGAACCTGCTCTGTTTTAACGCCCTTGCTGACAGTTAAAACAATTTCAGTGCCTTCGTCAACGGTTTCGCCTGCATTAACGCTTTGCTTAAATACAACTCCCTCGTCTGCATCCTTTGAATAATCGGAAACATAAGAGATTTTAAACTGCTTGTTCCAAGCACCGTTATTTTCAATATCGCTTTGGGTGTACCCTGCCGATATAAAATCAGGCACAGAATAGGTTGCAAGCACAGGTGCAGTGGTGGTTTCCTGCTGAGGCTTGCCAAGGCTTCCGCCCTTAAGCAAATACACACCTGCAACTGCCGCCGCAATAATAAGAATTACAAGAATTACAATTGCAACCTTTGGACCGTTGGACTTCGGCTTTGGCTCATCATCATAGCCGGGATATCCTCTGTAATGCTCCTCCTCTTCAATCGGGTCCTTTTCAGGAGCATCAGGCTGTTGAGCAGCCGCCGCAACTACGGCAGGTGCCGCACTGAGCTGTTCACGGAAGGACTCAATTGTCTGGGTCCTTTTTTCAGGATATATCTGCAAGCCGCCTCCCATAGCCTTGATAATATGAGTAGGTATTTTTTCCGCAATGGCATTAGGTATCATAAGCT
>CAMBQD010000026.1 GCA_945869905.1 uncultured Clostridia bacterium
TAAGATTGAAGATAATCTTTATCAAAGAGAAAAGAACAGAATTTTCTATTCCTTTGAGCCTGACAGAGTTGTTGATTTTTCCTGTACAAATATGATTATTTCCGGCATACTGTCAAAAATGACAGGGGATAAGGAATACATTGTACACGGCGATTACATCTGCTATTCAAAATCCGTAAAAAATACCGTCAACCGTGTAAGGCGTTTTGAAAAGAAAAACGGCTTTAAGGAAATTAACTGTGCAGACGAGGAAAACGAGCGATATATTCGTCATAAGAAGAATAATACTGCAAACGAAACCTTCAGGAAAAATTCCTCAATGAAAAATCTTATGCCGTTTTATCTTAAGCATAAGAATAAAATGATTTGCTTGAGCCTTTTCAGCCTTAAAACACCTATAAACACAAGGCTGAAGGATACATGGATTACAGTGGATGAAAGGGAGTATAAGCCTCATTTTATCGCATTAACTAATAAAAATTCCAAAAAGCATTTTGGCATATATTGGTTTTCCGTGCCGGTGGAAGAAGTTATTGATATGCCGGCAACAAATATGGTTGCACTCAACTATAAAAATGCTTTGGGATACGTTGTTCAATGTCATATTATATACAATGCTATCCTCCCTGTGAAATTTTTGGGGCTGCGCGGACCGTTAACACGTGAAACAGAAACAAATTCAGTTGCTATTTTCCGTCAATCAAGGGGTAATAGATTGAATATTTATGTTCGTTCATACAATGTTTCGGATGCGTTTTCAAAAAGAGTTATGCAGGTAATTGCTTTTGTGCTTTCTCTTTTTTGGCATGGCAATAAGTCTAAAAAGCTTGTGCTGCTGTTTGAAAAGAATGCGGCAAAGTATGAGGAAAGCGCCAGTGCCCTTTATGAAAAGCTTTTGGACAACGGCTACAATTACGCGTATTTTATTGTTACTGAGGATGCCCTTTCCGATGTGCCCGAAAAATACAGAAAAAATGTTCTTGTAAAGCATTCCTTTAAGCATTATCTTTATTTTTTCAAGGCAAAAACCTTTATCGGAACTGAAACACTTATTCACTCAATAGACCTTAAAACCTTTAATAAGCTTGCACTTGCCAAGGTCGCCGACAGAAATAAAAACTATGTGTTTTTACAGCACGGTGTAATGTATATGGTATCCCTTGACTCAGAGGCAAGAAAAATGTTTAAGCGCCAGGAGCTTAAGGGTAAGTACCGTGTGGTTGTATCCTCTCCGGCTGAGGCAGACCATTTTGTTGATTTAGGTCAACACGAGTATGAGGATTTGTATATTTCCGGCTTGCCGAAGTTTGATAAAAATACATTAAACGACGATGCCGATAAAATTGTAATTATGCCTACATGGCGTCCTTGGGAAATTAATACTGCCCGTGACAATTTTCTTGAAACCAGCTATTTTAAAATGATAATGAAAATCTATAACAGCGTTCCCGAAGGGCTTAAGGACAAGGTGATTATTTTACCTCACCCGCTGATTGTTAACGAGCTGAAAAACCTTCCCAAATCTGTTTCGGATACCATTGTAACAAATGCAAAATACGATGATATTCTCAAGCAGGCAAGAGTCCTTATCACCGATTATTCCTCTATTGCATATGACGCTTTTTACAGGGGTACCCGCGTAATTTTCTATTGGGAGGAAAAGGACGACTGTATGGCTCATTACGGCCCGTCAACAAAGCTTATGCTTAATGAACAGAATGTTTACGGCGATTATTTCTATTCAACCGACGGACTTGGTCAGGCAATTGAGAATAACTATAACAATCCTCAGCGTGAGGAATATAAGGATAAGTATTCAAGGATTGTTGCTTTCCATGACGGACACAATACTGACAGACTTATCGAATTTTTAAAGAAAGATAATATCATTTAGCAGGTAATACAATGGATTATATTTTTTCAAACAAGATATCTTCTCTTCAGCCCAGTGCTATAAGAGAAATTTTAAAAGCAACCTCCGTTCCCGGAATTATTCCTCTGGCAGCAGGCAATCCTGCACCGGATGCCTTTCCTGTTGAGGAGGTCGGAAAAATTGCAAGGGAAATACTTGAAAACAGACCTATTGACGCACTGCAGTACGGTGTGTCCGAGGGATATCAGCCACTGCGTGACACAATTATCAGTTGGATGAAAACCCACGAAAATATAGGCAGGGACTTTGACAATGTTATAATAATGTCAGGCGCAACTCAGGTTATGGATTTATTAACTAAGGTGCTTTGTAATGAGGGTGACACCGTTATTTGTGAGGAGCCTTCGTTTATAGGCTCTCTTAATACCTTCCGTTCCTACGGGTGCAAGCTCGTTGGCGTGCCTGTTGAGGCTGACGGTATGGACGTCAATGCTCTTGAGGAGGCTCTTAAGTCAAATCCTAATACAAGGTTCATTTACACAATTCCTAATTTTCAAAATCCGTCAGGCGCCACAATGTCCTTGGAAAAGAGAAAAAAAGTATATGCTCTTGCCAAGGAATACGGAGTTGTTATACTGGAGGATAATCCCTACGGTGATTTGCGTGTGGCAGGTGAAGGTCTGCCCACAATTAAATCAATGGATGACGAGGGGATTGTTGTTTACGCAGGCTCCTTTTCAAAAATTCTTGCCCCCGGTCTGCGTGTTGCTTACTGTATTGCTCATCAGCAGATACTTGCCAAAATGACAGTGGGCAAGCAGGCGTCGGATGTGCATACACCCTGCCTTAACCAAATGATTGTTTATGAGTGGTTTAAGCAGTACGACGTTGAGGCGCACATAAAAAAGATACAGAAAATTTATAAGAAAAAGCTTGAGCTTATGTGCGATTGCATAGACAGGGAGCTGGGCGATTTCGTTGAGTATGTAAGACCTGAGGGCGGACTTTTCATTTGGTGCCGTTTACCTGATGATGTTAATATGCTTGAATTTGTGCAAAAGGCCATTGATAAAAAGGTGGCAGTTGTACCGGGCAATGCTTTTTTAGTTGACGACAGTAAAAGCACGCAGTATATTCGCCTTAATTTTTCAACTCCGTCAGACGATGGAATTATTAACGGAATTAAGGCTTTGGGTGAGGTTGCAAAGGAATACAGGCAGTCGTAAAATTTTTATTGGAGATAATAGATTATGTCAGAAGAAATTAAACAGGAACGTAAAAAAAGAAGTCTGTCACTTATTCAGCCCACATCTGTACCAACACTGGGCAATTACCTTGGTGCAATGAAGGGGTGGGCAGCATTTCAGGAGGATTTTGATACCGTTTTCGGCATTGCCGATTTGCACTCAATCACTGTTAGGCAGGACCCTAAAAAGCTAAGGGAGCAGACAGTCAGCCTTTATGCACTGCTTATGTCAGTGGGACTTGACCCTGATAAAAGCATTTTGTTTATTCAGTCCCATGTGCCGCAGCACTCACAGCTTGGATGGTTGCTTAATTGCTATACACAGTTCGGCGAGCTTAACAGAATGACTCAGTTTAAGGACAAATCAGCTCAGCATGCTGATAATGTTAACGCCGGCTTGTTTACATATCCCTGTCTTATGGCGGCAGATATTCTGCTTTATCAGGCTGATGTTGTTCCTGTAGGTGCAGACCAAAAGCAGCATTTGGAAATTACAAGGGATATTGCAGAACGCTTTAACGGCGTTTACGGAAATGTGTTTACAGTTCCTGAGCCGTATATTCCAAAAGCGGGCGCAAGGGTTATGAGCCTTGCAGACCCCACAAGGAAAATGAGTAAATCAGACCCTAATCCAAAGGGCACTGTATATCTTACCGACGAGCCTAACGTGATTATGAAAAAGTTTAAGAGCGCAGTTACCGACAGTGAAATGAGTGTTCGTTATGCTGAGGGCAAGGACGGTATCAATAACCTTATGACAATTTACTCCGCAGTTACAGGTAAGAACTTTGATACCATTGAAGCTGAGTTTTCAGGTAAGGGCTACGGTGATTTCAAAGCAGCAGTTGGTGAGGCGGTTGTTGCAGAGCTGGAGCCGATACAGAAAAAGTATAAGGAGTTTATGGCTGATAAGGCTTATCTCAAGGAGCAGTGGACAAAGGGCGCAGACATTGCACAAAGAGTGTCCCAGCGTACACTTGATAAGGCTATGAAAAAAATCGGCTTTGTGATGAAATAAATACTGTAAAAGCAAAAGCACAGCGGTGAGATTTCTCTCACCGCTGTGCTACATTAATGGGGAATTATTCAAAGGTGAAATCACCGTCTTTAAAATCGACTGTGCATTTTTCACCCAATTTATTTTCAAGAATAAGCTCGGAAAGCCTATCCTCAATTTTTGTCTGTATTGCTCTTCTGAGTGGACGGGCACCGTAAACCTTGTCAAAGCCTGCGTCGGCAATTGCGGAAATTGCATTGTCAGTAAAGGTTACCTCAGTACCCAAGTCGGCAAGCTGTTTTTTAAGCGTTCTGAGCATACGTCTTGCAATTTCCTCAATATCCTTTTTCTCAAGCTGGTTGAATACGATAATCTCGTCAATACGGTTAAGAAATTCAGGCTTAAAGGTTGCCTTTAAATCGGCCATTACAAGCTTTTCGATATTGGCGTTTTCATCCTTATTGTCATCGCCGAAGCCCAGCGCGGACTTAGGGTCGGTAATCTTTGATGCGCCGACATTTGATGTCATAATTATGACGGCGTTTTTAAAGCTTACCTTTCTGCCCTGAGAGTCTGTCAGTACACCGTCCTCAAGGATTTGCAAAAGCATATTGAATACATCGGGATGAGCCTTTTCAATCTCGTCAAAGAGTACCACGGAATAAGGCTTTCTCCTGATTTTCTCCGTAAGCTGACCGCCCTCGTCAAAGCCGACATATCCGGGAGGTGAGCCTATAAGCTTTGATACCGTATGCTTTTCCATATACTCGGACATATCAAGCCTGATTATTGCGTCCTCGTCGCCGAACATTGTTTCAGCCAGTGTTTTGCAAAGCTCTGTTTTACCAACACCTGTAGGACCTAAGAAGATAAATGAGCCTATGGGGCGCTTTGGATTTTTAAGTCCTGCTCTGCCACGGCGGATTGCTCTTGCAATGCTTGATACTGCCTTATCCTGTCCCACAATTCTTTGGTGGAGGAGCTGCTCCATATTCAGCAAACGCTCTGACTCCTCCTTGGTAATCTGAGTTGCAGGGATACCTGTCCAGGAGGATACAACGGATGCAATGTCCTCCGTGGTGATTTCCTTAACCTGATGTGAGGAAAGGTTCTTCCACTTTTCTTTTTCCTCGTCAAGCAGGGCTTTAAGCTTGTTTTCCTTGTCCCTTATAACTGCTGCCTGCTCAAAGTCCTGAGCTCTTACGGCGGAAGCCTTTTCTTCCTCAAGGGATTTAAGCTCCTTTTCCATTTCCTTAAGGTTATCGGGCATGGTGTATGCTTTAAGGCGTACGCGTGATGCTGCCTCGTCAATAAGGTCTATTGCCTTATCGGGCAAAAATCTGTCGGCAATGTAACGTGATGACAGCTTTACTGCATTTTCAATTGCCTCATCGGTAATCTTTACCTTGTGGTGAGCCTCGTATTTGTCACGGATACCCTTAAGAATTTGTACGGTTTCCTCCTCGGTGGGCTCGCCTACGGTTACAGGCTGAAAACGTCTTTCAAGAGCGGCGTCCTTTTCAATATTCTTTCTGTATTCGTCAATTGTTGTGGCACCGATTACCTGAATTTCACCTCTTGCCAGTGATGGCTTAAGAATGTTTGCCGCGTCGGTTGCACCCTCTGCCGCACCTGCACCCATTATGGTGTGAACCTCGTCAATAAACAGGATAATATCCTTTGCATTTTTGACCTCGTCCATAGCCTTTTTAATTCTTTCTTCAAAGTCGCCTCTGTACTTTGTACCGGCTACCATTGAGGTTAAATCAAGTGCAACAATCTTTTTGCCTGCCAAAAGCTCGGGATCCTCGTTGCGTACAATTTTAAGGGCAAGTCCCTCTGCTATTGCGGTTTTACCTACACCGGGCTCACCGATTAAGCAAGGGTTGTTTTTTGTACGGCGTGAAAGGATTTGGATTACTCTTTGTATTTCCTCCTCTCTGCCGATTACAGGGTCAATTTTGCCCTCCTTTGCCAGTGCGGTTAAGTCCTTGCCAAACTCGTCAAGGGTAGGGGTTTTTGATTTGCCGTTTTTGCCCTTTTTGCCTGCACCCTCGTTGCGTGAGTCCGGTCGTCCCACAGACGATACCAGCTCCTCAAACAGCTGTCTTTCGTCTATACCGACGGAGTTAATGAATAGGAGTCGCCCTCCTGAAGAAGTGCCATAAGAATGTGCTCGGTATCTACAAAGCTGTGCAGTAAGCCTCTTGCAATCTGAAAAGCATTGTCAAGCACTCTTTTACTCCTTGGCGTAAAATCGTCCGGGGTAAGCCTTGTAGGGTTTCCTACTCCCACATTTTCTTTAAGAAAGTCCTCTATTTCCTCGGAAGTGATGCCCTTGCCGTCAAGAACGGAATATGCAAGACCGGATTCAGCCTTAACAAGTCCCAGCAAAATATGCTCACTGCCCACATAGTTGTGGCCTAAGCCTTCTGCCGCCTTGATTGCAAGATTTAAAGCATCGTTTGATTTTTGCGTAAAATAATTAAATCTGTACATAGTTATACCTCCATAGCAGATAAGACATAACTACATAGGTTGTGTCTTAATCTATATTTTCTCTTACATACTGGGCGCGCATTCTGTCTGCATCGTCAACCGTAAATTCGGTTTGAGCCTCGGAAATTATTGAAGCAGTGCCCAGTGAATGAATCATATCGCCTATTTTTTCGTAGCTTATGTCAAAAGCGTTCATCGAAACACCTAAACGGGCAAGAGAAATCATATCCAAAAATTCCTTGGTGTTAAGCTTTCTTGCCATTTTAAGTGTGCCCATTGCACGGAAAATTTTATCCTCAAAATCGGAATATTCCATAAGCTCGTTGCGGAATTTTCTTTCCTGAGTAATTATCTGGTTGCAGATAGCGGTCAGGTTATCAATAGCATTTTGCTCAGTAATTCCAAAGCTTATTTCATTTGAAAGCTCATAGAAATCTCCGTTTCCGGAAAACATCGGCTTTATGGAAAAGCCCAGCTTGCCCACCATTGCACTGAGTGTATCAATCATATTTCTTTCGCTGATTGCAGGCAGGTGAAGCATTAATGATGCCTTCATTCCTGTTCCCAGGTGCATTGGGTTTGATGTTAAAAAGCCAAGCCTGTCGCTGAAGGCAATTCTCATGCTTTCAATGAAAACATTATCAATGGCGTCTGCCTTTTCATATGCGGTCTTTAAATCTTCACCTGCACACATAACGCAAAGGCGGATGTGGTCCTCCTCACACAGCATAATGCTGCAGCTCTCATCCTTTGACAAAAGCACGGCGGAGTACTGATTTTGCTTTGCCATCTGCGGACTTATGTAGCCCTTTTCAGCAATGGCTATTTTTTTCATATCCGACAGGCTGTTTAATTCTATTAAATCAAATTCACCGGCAAATTTTGAGTTTTGCAGTGCCGCAAATATTTTTCTGCATACGGATTTTCTGACCTCGTTGCTCATCCTGCATGGGAAGGGCACCTTGTCCAGATTTCTCGCCAGTCTTATTTTTGAGGATAAAACAACGTCGCTGTTGTTTCCCTGTCCGCTGTACCACTTACTCATTTGTACCCTCCGTCAAATTCTTAATTTTATCTCTTATAACTGCCGCATCCTCAAATCTTTGCTCTTTAATTGCGGCGTCAAGCTGCTGCTGAAGAAGGTCAAGCTGATTTACCTCTGTCTTGCTTTCCTCTTTTGCAGGCTCTTCCTTTTCGTCATAGGAAATAAATTTGCCTATGTGCTTTGTTTTGCCGTGAATTTTTCTGATAGAGGGTTCAAGTCTGTCTGCAAATTTATCGTAGCAATCACTGCATCCGATATGACCGCCCTTAACTATATCGTTAAAGGATGAACCGCAGGTACTGCATCTTTCAACGCCTGCCAGTGAATTCATAGCCGCAACGCCTGCTCCCAGGAAATTGCCTAAAAAGCTGTCGCCGAACAAATCGTTCATACTCGGCATTTTAAATTCATCCATTACACCCAGCTCCCTTGCACATTCCGAGCAAAGGTGCATTTCTTCACGCTGACCGTTTATATTTTTTTTGATATGAGTTGTTGCCTCTTTTTGATTACAATGTTGACATAACATAATAAATACCTCCTAATCGATATATGCCAAAAGCATTTGCTTTAGCTGGCTTGCTCTTACTGAGTCCTTTACATCTGCCGGCAAGCCCTTAAAATTGTTGTCAGATATAACCGCAAGCATCATTTGCCCCGCCTTGTCACTTACCAATCCCTGATAGTTAAGATTGTATATGTGTGACTTGGCATTTTTTTCACCTATTGAAGTGCCTATGGAGTTAATCAGTGACACAATGGCGTTTTCCTTGCTGGATGCTCTTGTAATCATAATACATCCGCCGCCTCCGCGCCTTGATTCAATTCTGTAGCCCTGCTCAGGTGTAAATCTTGACGTGATAACATAGTTAATCTGACTGGGCACGCATCCAAGCTGTGCCGCCAAATCATTACGCTGAATTTGAACCGTCGGTGTGTTCTCGTCAAACATATCGAGAATCATATCGGCAATTACATCGCTTAGCTTCATTTTCCAATCACTTCCTTTATTATCGGTCATTTGTAAGCCATATAATCGCTATTGACTTTGACTTTCTTTGACCTTCTGTCATCATATTAGCACAAAGGTCAGGAAAAGTCAAGAACTTTTTTTGACTTTCTCTGACTTTTTTGAAAAAAATTAATGCACTTGGTTTTATCCAAGTGCATTATCGCCGTTACTTAATTAGCAACCGCAGCCGCAATCGTTGTTGCCGCAACCGCAATTACCGCCGCAACCGCCGCAGATTAAAAGGATGATGATAAGGATGATTATCCAAGATGAACCGCCGCAACCGAAGTTATTGCATCCACAACCCATAATCGCAACCTCCTTTCCCTTTTCTAAACTATCCTATGAAAAGCAGGGGAAAGTGTTACAAATCACGGAATAGGAATATATGAAATGTTATTTTTTAACCAAATTGTAAAGTATAAATTTGCCATATAGTTATTGATATGAAAATAATTATATGTTATAATACAATAGTCTATAAAATAAAGTGATTCAACTAAGGAGGAATTATTTTGAAAGAAGCAAAAGCAATGGCATATGTAAATATGTACGGTGTGCTTGCAACTCTTGAAAATCTCTGTGAGATGGACGATGAGGCAAAGGCTGTTTGCGCTGCTATCAAAAAGCCGGTTGCACTGTGCTTTGACGTAGCTGACGGTCCCTGCTGCACCTTCCGTTTTTCAAA
>CAMBQD010000027.1 GCA_945869905.1 uncultured Clostridia bacterium
AGTATAAGGGTCGGCTCAATGGTGAAGGTACCCTTCGGTAACGGTAATAGGGTTCGTGAGGGAATAGTTGTAAAGGTTTATACTGCAATAAATTCACAGCTTAAGGAAATTATCGGTGTTGTGGGTGATAAGCCTGTATTGAGTGAAGAGCTTGTTTCCCTTGCTCTTTGGCTTAAGGAGCGTTGCTTTTGTACCACATATGATTGTTTAAAGCAAATGCTCCCTAGGGGCTTTGGAAAAATAAAGGATTCGTCGTCAAAAATGGTAAGCCTTGTTATTCAAAATGAGGAGGATTTGCCAAAGCTTACACCTAAGCAGAAAAGCGTTGTAAATCTGCTTTTTGACATCGGTACAGCCTCTGCCAATGAGGTTTGTGAGTTTTGCTCAGTCGGTATGGCCGTGCTTAAAAATCTTGAAAGATACGGCGTCATCTCCTTTTATAATAAGGAGATTTACCGCAATCCATATAAGAATATAAAATTAAATTCGGAAAAAACCGTCATTGACCTTACCCCAAATCAAGGTAAGGCATATGAAACCTTCGGTAAAATGATGAAGGGTGACGGCGGTACTGGACTCCTTTTCGGCGTTACGGGCAGTGGAAAAACACAGGTATATATGCGCCTTATTGATGATGCGCTGGAGATGGGAAAGGATATAATTGTCTTAGTTCCTGAAATAGGCTTAACCGCTCAGGCAATAAGTATCTTCCAAAAAAGATACGGCAGTAAGGTTGCTGTAATACACAGCGGGCTTTCATTAGGTGAAAGAAATGACGAGTATAAGCGTGCCGACAGGGGAGAGGCTAAAATTGTTATAGGCACCCGCAGTGCTGTATTTGCGCCCCTTCATAATCTTGGCCTTATCGTTATGGATGAGGAACAGGAGCATACCTATAAAAGTGAACGTACTCCAAGGTATAATGCCAAGGATGTTGCAAATTTCAGATGTAAATATAACAAAGCACTGTTTCTTATGATTTCTGCAACTCCAAGTGTTGAAACATATTCCAATGCAGTTAAGGGTAAATATGTCCTGTGTCAGCTTAATGAACGTTACGGTGATTCAAAGCTGCCAAAGGTAATTACCGTTGATATGAAGGATGAAATGAAAAACGGTAATAAAACGCCTATTTCTGCTAAGCTCAGAGAGCTTTTGCAGGAAACACTTGATAACGGCAAGCAGGCGATTTTACTTATCAACAGACGCGGATACAATACCTTTATTGCCTGTAATGACTGCGGACATGTTATAACCTGTCCCAATTGTTCAATTTCCCTTACGTATCACAGCTATAATAACAGGCTCACCTGCCATTACTGCGGATATACAAAAAAGCTTGACACAACCTGTCCTGAATGTCACGGAGACAATGTCAGGTACAGCGGTTACGGAACGCAGAGAATAGAGGATGAGCTTTCGGCTCTGTTTCCGTATGCACGTATACTTAGAATGGATGCGGACACAACTGCCGCAAAATTCAGCCACGATAAAATGCTTACGGCTTTTTCAAGGCGTGAATATGACATTTTAATCGGCACACAAATGGTAGCAAAGGGGCTTGATTTTCCCGATGTTACATTGGTGGGTGTTGTTAATGCAGACAACTCACTTTATGATGAAAATTATAACAGCAGTGAGCGCTCCTTTGACCTTATTACGCAGGTTATCGGCAGGAGCGGAAGGCGTGACAGCAGGGGTACTGCGGTTATTCAAACCATTAATCCCTATAATCAAACCCTTGAATTTGCGGCAAGGCAGGATTATAAGGGCTTTTTTGAAAATGAAATTCAGCTTAGAAAATCCTTAATTTATCCGCCGTATTGCGATATTATTTCCGTTTCGTTTGTAAGTGATAACGAAAATACTGCGGCAATGTGCGCAAAGGCTTTTCTCGATATACTCAAAGAGCTTAACAGTGATAATTCACATAAGCTGATTGTGCTTGGTCCCAGTCCTGCAAAGATTGCCAAGCTTAACAACAGATATCGTTACAGGCTTTCCGTAAAATGCAGAAATTCAAGGAATGTTCGTATGCTGTTCAATGAAATTTTAAAAAGAATAAATAAAATTAAAGAATACAAGGAAGTATCTGTTTCAGTGGACCTTAATCCATTTGATTTGAATTAGACTAGTTTGGGAGAATATAAAAATGGCACTTAGAAATATTGTTAAATTAGGTGACCCTATCTTGAATAAAAAAAGCAGAGCAGTCGAAAAATTTGATGACAGACTTGCTACTCTCATTGACGATATGAAGGAAACTATGTATAACGGCAACGGAGTAGGACTTGCGGCGGTTCAGGTCGGCGTGCTGAAAAGAGTAGTTGTTATCGATATCGGTGAAGGACCTATGGAGCTTGTTAACCCTGAAATCACCTTTGAGGAGGGCGAGCAAATTTCACAGGAGGGATGCCTTTCACTGCCTAATAAATGGGGCGTAACAAAAAGACCTAAAAAGGTTCAGGTTAAGGCTCAGGACAGAAACGGCAAGTGGCAGGTATTTACAGGTGAGGATTTAAAGGCAAAGGCATTTTGCCACGAAATTGACCACCTTGACGGAATTTTATTTACATCTCATATCATTGAGGGAGAAACCTTACAGGGCTGACGGTGATTAAATGAATATAGTGTTTATGGGTACGCCGGATTTTGCAGTGCCCTGTCTTGAAAAATTAATAGAAAGCAGTCACAATGTTTGCGCTGTTTTTTCACAGCCTGATAAGCCGGTAGGCAGAAAGCAGGTTTTGACACCTCCACCGGTTAAGGCTTGTGCTGTTGAGCACTCAATACCTGTGTATCAGCCAAGCTCATTAAAAAACAGTGATGCGATTGATATCATTAATCAGTATAATCCTGATGTAATTGTTGTTGTGGCATACGGTAAAATTTTACCTCATAATATTTTAACCTCGGCAAAATACGGCTGTATCAATGTACACGCCTCACTGTTGCCAAGGTATCGCGGCGCGGCGCCTATTCAGTGGTCAATACTCAACGGCGATAGCGAAACGGGTGTAACAATAATGCAGATGGATGACGGCTTAGATACAGGTGATATGCTCCTTACTGAGAGCACACCCATCGGCATCAATGAAACCTCTGAGGAGCTTTTTAACAGATTGTCCGTTATGGGTGCAGGATTGCTTTCGGACTGCCTTGAAGGTCTTGAAAATAACAGTCTGTCACCCGTTAAGCAAGGTGACGCAGGCACCTGCTATGCTGAAAAAATTACTAAGGAGCTTTCTCCCATTGATTGGAGCAGATCTGCCTTGGAAATTCATAATCAGGTAAGGGGACTTCAGTCATGGCCCTGCGCCGTTACAAAAATAAACGGCAAGACAGTTAAAATTCATAAAACCGTTTTGTCAGATAAAACCGGTAATATTGCCGGAGAAATAGTTGATAATAGAAATACTTTAACTGTTTGCTGCGGCGACGGAAAATGTGTTGATATTTTGGAGCTTCAGCCTGAGGGCAAAAAGCGTATGGACACAAAGTCCTTTTTGCTCGGTAATACGGTTGATATCAGTACGATTTTAGGAAATTAATTTTTATTAGTCTGTCATTTGACAGACGGAAAGGCAGTGATTTTATGGGTGCATATTTTTCATATTATCTTACGGGCTTTATTATGATACCCGTATTTCTATTTGCTCTTTACTGTCAAATAAAAGTAAAAAATTCTTTTAATAAATATTCAAAAATTACCGGAAGGAGAGGTATGACAGGTGCTGACGCCGCCTATCAGCTCCTTAGGTTAAACGGAATTACAGATGTAAAAATAAGAAAAATAGGCGGAACACTTACTGATTATTATGACCCAAAGGCAAAGGAAATTTGTCTTTCACAGGATGTGTTTGATTCACGCAGTATTGCCGCAATCGGCGTTGCCTGTCACGAGGCAGGGCATGCCTGTCAGCACGCTCATGGCTATGCTCCTCTCAAATTCAGAAATGCAGTTATTCCTATTACAAGGCTTGGCTCAACTCTTGGCGTACCGCTGGCTTTAATCGGTATGTTTTTGTACAGTGACCCACTGATTTATGCCGGACTTATTCTGTACAGTGCTGTTGCCCTTTTTCAGCTTATAACTCTTCCAGTTGAGTTTAACGCGTCAAAAAGGGCTTTGCAAACAATTGAGCAAAACGGCTTCCTTGAGGGGGAGGAGTATGCGGGAGCAAAAAAGGTGCTTACCGCAGCCGCATTAACATATGTTGCGGCTCTTGCGTCTGCTCTTGCAACCCTTCTCAGACTGTTTCTTGTAATGAATAGAGGTAACAGAAGATAATGAAAAGCAGTCGACTTGTTGCCTTTGAAGCCCTGTATAAAATTTTTTATGACAGTGCTTATTCAAATATTGCACTTGACAAAGCATTAAAGGATATTGATGAGGATAAGGCATTTATATCAGCCCTTGTTTACGGTGTTGTTGAGCGCAGAATTACTCTGGATTATTTCATAAATAAATATGTTTCATCTAAGCCAAAGCCTAAAATTCTTACAATTCTTCGCTTGGGTGCATATCAGCTTTTATTTATGGACAAGGTGCCTGTCAGCGCCGCCATTAATGAATCCGTAAAGCTTACAAAGGAAATAAAGCAGGATTATTATTCCTCTCTTGTTAATGCGGTGCTACATAAAATTGATAACGACAGAGAACTGCCTGAGGATTTATCCGTCAGGTATTCCGTTCCTGAAAGTCTTATAAATATGTGGGTAAAGCAGTACGGCAGAAGCACGGTAGAGGAATTTTTACCCTGCGTTAATGAAAAGCCTCCTGTTTTTGCGGTTCCCAACACTCTTTATGTTGATGCGGATGAGCTTTTGTATGAGTTGTTGTGCGAAGGCATTGAGGGTGAGGTTATCGATGATTTGGTTATGATTACCTCCTCCTTTGATCTCAGCAAATCAAGGGCATTTAATAACGGACTTTTTCATATTGAGGATTTGTCCAGCTATCAGTGTGCTATGGTGCTGGGCACCAAAGCAGGTGAAACGGTTATTGATACCTGCTCTGCGCCCGGAGGCAAGGCCTTCACTATTGCTGAGCATATGAAAAATGAGGGAAAGCTTTTTGCCTTTGATTTGTACAGCCATAGAGTTAAGCAAATAAAGGATGGCGCAAAAAGACTGGGCATTTCAATTATTGATGCAGATATAAATGATGCAACTGTATTTAACGAAAATATGCCAATGGCAGACAGAATATTATGTGATGTCGTTTGTTCCGGTTTCGGCATTATTCGCCGTAAGCCTGAGATAAGATATAAGGAGCTTGACAGCCTTTCGTCCCTGCCTGAAACTCAGCTGAAAATACTGGAAACATCATCAAGGTATTTAAAGGCAGGCGGTACAATTGTTTATTCCACCTGTACGCTCAATAAAAAAGAAAACGAAAAGGTAGTAAATGCCTTTTTAAGCAATAATAAAAGCTTTACGTTAATTGAAGAAAAAACAATTTTTCCCTCTAAGTTCGGCGGCGACGGATTTTATTGGGCTGTAATTAGTAAAAATGAAAACTGATATTAAAGCACTTACCTTTGAACAACTTAATAACGCGGTTAAGGAAATGTCACTGCCATCCTTTAGAGCTAAGCAGATTTATAAATGGCTTCACCAAACCCCCTGTAGCTCCTTTGACGAGATGACAAATCTCAGTAAGGATTTAAGGGGAAAGCTATCTGAAGGATTTTTCATTTCATCCTGCTGTATCGAGGACAAATACGTGTCAAAAATTGATGGCACCGTTAAGTATTTGTTCAGGCTTTATGACGGAGAATATATAGAGTCCGTTGTGATGAAATACAAATACGGCTATACTATCTGTGTTTCCTCACAGGTTGGTTGTAAAATGGGCTGTACCTTTTGTGCGTCAACTCTTGCCGGCTTTAAAAGAAATCTTACGGCAGGGGAAATAGAGTCACAAATTCAGTGGGCGCAAAAGGATTTAGATATCCGTATTTCTCATATCGTTATGATGGGAATAGGGGAGCCCCTTGATAATTTTGACAATGTTATTTCCTTTCTGAGCAATGTTAATAATGAAAACGGACTTAACATCAGTATGAGAAATATCACAATATCCACCTGCGGTATTGTTGACAGAATATATGATTTAATGGATATGGATTTACAGCTGACGTTGACAATTTCACTTCATGCACCAAATGATGAAATACGCTCACGCACAATGCCTGTTAATAAAAAATATCCAATGGACACACTGCTTAAAGCCTGTAAGGAATACGGCGAAAGAACTAGCAGGAGAGTCAGCTTTGAATATACACTGATAAAAGGCGTCAACGACAGCATGGAAAATGCGCAGGAGCTTGCAGACAGGCTTAAGGGCTCTCTTTGTCATATAAATTTAATTCCCGTCAATGACGTAGAAGAACGTGGCAATGTCCGTTCATCAAAGGATACTGTTTTAAAATTTCTTAATGTGTTGAAAAGTAATTCAATTAATGCTACAATAAGAAGGACTTTAGGGGCAGATATTAATGCCTCCTGCGGTCAGCTTAGACATTTAAAAAAACGGGGTGATGCTGATGAAAATAGTAGCAAAAACCGATAAGGGAATCGTAAGGGAGTCCAATCAGGACGCCTATGCTGTTGGTGAATTTTCCGACGAGGTGGTTTGGTCCGTTGTTTGCGACGGTATGGGCGGAGCCGCCGGCGGTAATATTGCCTCTGCTCTTGCGGTTAAAGTAATCAGCGATAAAATAAATGCCTCCTACAGAGATAAGATGCGTGATTCCTCTATTCACAATATGCTTGATTCAGCTTTGACAGCCGCCAATATTGAGGTTTTCGATTTTGCCGAGGCAAAGCCGGAGCTTCACGGTATGGGCACAACTGTTGTGTGCGCTATTGTCAGGGACAATCAGGCCTACATTGCCCACGCAGGTGACAGTAGGGCATATGTTATCAGTAACGGCGAAATCAGACAGGTAACCACCGATCACAGTATGGTACAGGACCTTTTGTCGCGCGGTAAAATCACCAGTGAAGAGGCTGAGCACCATCCAAATAAAAATATAATTACTCGCGCCGTAGGCGTTGATAAAAGCATTGATATTGAATTTGACCAGATTGACCTTGATGACGAGGATGTTCTGTTGCTTTGCACTGACGGACTTTCAAATTATGTGTCAAATGATGAAATGCTGGAAATAATGAGCGACGGCAAGCATTATGCCTATGCCGACCGCCTTGTAACACAGGCAAATAAGAACGGCGGCGGAGATAATATCACCGTTGTCATTATATCAAAATAATCGGAGAGAATGCTTTTTATGGATAATTATGTGGGAAAACGCCTTGACGGCAGGTATGAAATTCAGGAGATTATCGGCGTTGGCGGTATGTCCGTGGTTTATAAGGCATATGACAATGTTGATGACAGAATAGTTGCAGTTAAAATTTTAAAGGACGAATTTTTAACTAATGACGAATTTGTAAGAAGATTTAAAAATGAAAGCAAGGCAATTGCACTGCTTTCACATCCGAATATCGTAAAGGTGTATGACGTCAGCTTTGGTGAAAAGCTCCAGTACATTGTTATGGAATACGTTGACGGTATCACCCTTAAGGAATATATCCAAAAGCAGGGTGCTATCACCTGGAACGACGCGTTGTTCTTTATGACGCAAATTCTTAAAGCACTTCAGCATGCTCATGATAAGGGTCTTGTTCACCGGGATATTAAGCCCCAGAATATCATTCTTCTTTCAAACGGTAATATAAAGGTTGCCGATTTCGGTATTGCCAGATTTTCAAGAAGTGAAACACGTACACTTACCGATACTGCAATCGGCTCTGTTCATTATATCAGTCCCGAGCAGGCAAAGGGCGAGTTTACCGACGAACGAGCCGACATTTATTCCGTTGGCGTTGTTCTTTATGAAATGCTGGCAGGCAAGGTTCCCTTTGAGGCGGACAGTGCAGTATCCGTGGCACTGATGCAGCTTCAGGAGGAGGCAAAAAAGCTTACTGAAATTAATCCCGATATTCCGTTGGGACTTGAGCAGATATGTATTCACGCAATGCAGAAAAACCCTGCTGACAGGTATCAGACTGCAACGGAAATGCTCCTTGATGTTGAAGAGGTTATTAAAAATCCAAAGGCTGTTTTTGATTACTCTTATTTTGTAGATAAAGAGCCCACAAAATATGTTATCAATACAGAGGAAAAGCAGCCTGTCTCCGAGGATGAATACGAGTACGACGAATACGTTGACGAGTATTATGACAATCAGCATAAAAAGAAGGTTATAACCGCCGTAGTAATCGGCGTTGTGGTTTTGATTGCCGCCATAGTTTTGCTTGTAATCAGCATTACCGGTACTTCGTTTAAGAGTACGCATACCCTTGAAAGCTTTGTCGGTATGTCCTATGATGAGCTTCAAAGCTCAAATCAGTATGATTATGAGTTTGTTATGGAGGAGGATAAGACCAGCGAGGAAAAGCCGGGTACTGTTGTATCTCAGTCACCTGAGGCCGGTTCAAAGGTTCTCGGCGGCAGTAAGGTAACGTTATTTGTAGCCGTTTCAGGTAATGACATTAAGGTTCCCAACGTATATAATCTTGATACCGATAAGGCAAAAAAAGCCCTTGCCAATGAAGGACTGAACAATTATAAAATCACATCGGTTCCCAGTGATTCCGTCAGTGAAAATATGGTTGTTTATACAAATCCAAAGGCAGGCAGTGTGGTTTCCTCTGATACACAGATTGTTATTTATGTAAGCTCAGGTCCATCTACAGAAAAGGTTGAGCAAATTCAAATGCCCGATGTAGTGGGTCTCAGTCAGGAGGGTGCAAGGGCATTTTTGGAAAAGCTGGGTTTTACAAATATCAATTTTGTAACAAAGGACAGTGACAAGCCAAAGGGTATTGTTCTTGCTCAAAGTCCTGCCGCCTCATCTATGGCAACGGCGGACGCAACTATAAAAATAACTATCTCTTCAGGTGTAACAACAACTACAACAAAGAAAACCTATAAGGTGGCATTGGCGGTTGCTTTGCCTGAGTGCGTTGATGAAAACGGTAATTATGTTGAGGATAAGCTGGTGGTTGAGCTTGACGGTGAGGTTTATCTCAGCCAAAATGTTCAGCTTAAGGGCAACAAGGTTAATGTAAGCATTACCTCCGACGAGGATAAGGATGTGCAGGTAAGGGTATCCCTTGCAGATTCCGGTGCAGTTGAAACGAGACGAATT
>CAMBQD010000028.1 GCA_945869905.1 uncultured Clostridia bacterium
CGGTAACAGGTAAAAAGCTTACAGGAGGTGCTGAAAATGAAGGAGCTTAATGCACTTGTTAAAAGAAATATAAAGCTGTTTTTCAATGACAGGGGTATGTTTTTCACCTCCCTTATCACCCCTGTAATTCTGCTGGTGCTGTACGCCACCTTTTTGGCAAATGTTTACCGTGACATCTTTGCATCATCAATACCTGAAGGCTTTAAGATTGATGACTCACTGATCAACGGATGTGTGGGAGGCGAGCTTATATCATCAATTTTGGCGGTAAGCTGTGTAACCGTTGCCTTTTGCTCCAATATGCTGTCGGTACAGGATAAGGTAAACGGCACAATTTTTGACTTAAGAATTACTCCTGTAAATCCGTCGATTTTGGCAATGAGCTACTATTTTGCAACGCTTATATCAACCTTGATTATATGCTACACCGCCACAGGAATATGTCTTATTTATGTTGCGGCTGTGGGATGGTATATGTCTGTAACGGACGTACTTCTTCTTTTGCTTGATGTATTTATACTTGTATTATTTGGCACAGCACTATCAAGCGTAATAAGCTTTTTCCTTAAGTCACAGGGTCAGATATCTGCTGTGGGAACAATAGTCAGTGCAGGATACGGCTTTGTGTGCGGAGCATATATGCCCATATCTCAGTTTTCAAACGGACTGCAGAGGGTGCTTTCCTTCCTGCCCGGCACATACGGCACATCGCTTTTGCGCAATCATGCACTCAAAGGTGTATTTGAGGAAATGCAGGGAATCGGATTTCCCTCAGAGGTTGTTGAGATGATAAAGGACTCCATTGACTGTAACCTGTATTTCTTTGACAGCAGAGTTGAACTGCCGGTAATGTATCTTATAATGGCAGGTGCGGTAATACTGTTAATCGGAATTTATGTGATTATGAACACGGTCAAGGGCAGAAAATAATGTAATTTAAAACAAAAATAGGCTTCCTTTCGGAAGCCTATTTTTTGTTTGTATTACTTTTTAGTGCGCACTGAAATTTGCTTTACTGCGCCGTATTTTGTTACCTTGGAGCCGTTTAACGTTCCGTTATACACGGCACGTACCCTTATCTGATATGTTGTATTTGCCTTTACTGATGTTTTCTTGCCGTTAACATACACAGATGTAATTTTGTAGGAGCCGTTTGACGTGGAGCCGATATACTTCCAAGTCTTTTTCTTTGCGTCATAAACATATACCTGATAATAGCATCCGCTCTGCTTTGTCCAGGAAACATTAATGTAATTACGTGCAGCAGAGCTTTTTACGCCTGAAAGAGTTGCAGGATTGGTACGCTCCGTAAACTCGGTAATTGCGCCGTATTTTGTGGTTTTAACGCCGTTATAGGTTCCTGTCACATATGCACGTACTCTGATTTTATACTGAGTATTGGCCTTAACTGCAGTGCTTTTTCCGTTTACATAAACAGATGTGATTTTATAGGAATTATTTGACGTATAGCCAATATATCTCCAGGTCTTTTTGCCTGTGTCATATACATATACCTGATAATAGCATCCGCTCTGCTTTGTCCAGGAAACGGTAATTGAGTTATATGCGGTTGAATGCTTTACTCCGGAGAGTGCGGCAGGATTGGTACGTTCCGTAATTTCCTTAACGGGACCAACCTTGGTAAAGGACGTACCGTTTACAGTACCCTTAATATATGCACGTACTCTGATTTTGTACTGCGTATTGGCTTTAACCGCTGTTTTACTTCCGTTATAATACACAGCAGTAATCTTATAGGACGAGCCTGAGGTGGAGCCCACAAACCTCCATACCTTTTTGCCGGTATCATACACATATACCTCATAACCGCAATTGTTACCCTGCTTTGTCCAGGACACATTTATTGCATTTGTTGCGGTAGATGTTTTCACTCCGGTAAGTGTACCGGGTGTAATGTAATAAATAAATGAGCCTGAAATATGGGAAAACTGGCCGATGCCTGTAATTTTTCCGCTGTACACACCCGGATTGGTGGCGGAACCGCTTACCGTATAATCGGTACCCTTTTTAAGAACAACGTCCCCCACCTTAACAACAGGATTAGGTGACTGGATTTTTCCGTTATAGGTTAAATCTGCACAGGTAACAGACCCCTGACCGTATTCAATATAAAACTTCATTACGGCGGTTCCGGTGTAGTTACCCATAAACTGAATTTTAACCTTACCTATGCCGGCACTTACATTGTCTGAGTACGAAACAATTTTATAATCCTTATCACGAACAAGGGTTATCTTTTCATCTGTGCCGCCCTTAATATAACTGAGTGTAAAGTTTGTAGGCTCAATGGCCTTGCCTGTGTAAGGATATTTGGCATTGCTGATATACTTATCATCATAAAGAGAGGAAATATCATAAGCAACAATATGATAATTCCACTGAGTTGAGGTGCCCTCCTGCACATACTCACTGCCTGCAAGACCTGTAATAACTATTTTGCCTGTGTCGCCGTTGTTTTTACCGCCTGTTACAGTGATTTTATAGTCCTTGCCTTCATAAATTGAGGTATTACCGATACTGAGCTTGGAATAGCCCTTTGCAATATCAACGCCGTAGGGAACTCCCTTTTCGGCAGGTGGATTAAGCTGTGCAAGATTAGCCTTATAAACCGTAAAGGGAATCTCAATATATCCTGTATAGTTGCCGCTGTAAGTAATTCTTACAACATATTCGCCGGGATTATAAGGCTTTATATTTGTTTTATTTGCATCACCCTTTGCATAGCAAAGCAGTCCATAATCCTCGCCTGCTATAAGCTTTCTTTTTGAATTGTCATATATTTCAGCGCTTATTGATATATTTTCTCCTATGAAATTTGCATGCTCCGGATATTTTGTTAAATCCTTGTCATAGTTATTCATATCGCTTAAGTCAAGCTTAAGCACAGTAACATCCTTACCGTAAATAACATTTTTATCAGACGTGAGAATATCAAACCTATAGGTACCTGCATCTACGATAAATTGATCGTAACAGGTATACTCAATACCCTTTGCAAAATCGTAAAATTCACAGCTGTAATAATACCCTGTGCTGTAATACACAAAGCCCTTTGACTCAACAAGCTTATTATTATTTTCACTGTCAAATTTATAATATTTACCGTCAGGGGCAATAACCATATAATTTTCAAGGTTATCGGAATTTATGCCGCTGTCACCGCTGCTGTTATCGTCAACCCTTCTGCGTGTTACAACCGTGTAAAGTTTATCGGTAAATATATCCTTAATTTCAAACTGATAGTCTGAGGTGCTTTGATTTATTGACCGGTATTCCTCATAAACCTGCTGGTGATTCTCCGGTGAAAAGGACTCATTTTCACTGCCTCTCAGGAAGAAGGAATAATCGGTAATAACAATGGCATTGGACATTTTTTTACTTCCCTGACCGGCGAAGGTGGCGTCCACTGCATACCAAGCATATCCGTCATCATTGTAATCCTTAAGGCGTACCATATTCCATGCGTGAGGGTCGGATTTTAAGCCGTCAACATTATCGCCCTTGACAATTCGGCAGTCGATGTTATTAAGCTTACAAAGATAATAAAATACCAATGAATAGCCGTCACAAACGGAACAGCCGTTATTCATGGCGTCAATCCTGTAAAGCCCCTGGCTGTCAACCTGCATACCGAAATCCATTTGGGCAAGATGTTTGAAATTATCGGGATTATATGCACCGTCAATATTGCCGAAAAGCGCGCCGAAGGCGGTATGCGCGTACCTGTGACGTTCAGTTGTTTTGTCATATTTTCCATAATAAACATCAAAATCATATTCCGTATTTTTTGTTACAAAATTGTATATGGTTTTAACGGTATAATACTGTTTTTCATCATTACCGGCAGAGCTGATTTTTTCATTATCTAAAATATAGGTCTTGTTAAAATTATTTAAAAATCCCTTTATTGCATCCTCTTCCGCCTTGGTGGTCATATTGTCTATTTTAACTGTCAGGCGGTAAAAATTATAATCGCCTGTAGATGAGGAGGACAAAAGCTCAAGACGGCAGGAGGTAAAATCAATACTGCTCATAAGCTCCAGATAATCACCGCCGTAGGGCATACCGTCGTCATCGTATATATGATTACTGATTTGATTATACAAATTTTGAGTTGTACTGTCAGTTTTTTTATCAACGGCAAAATATGTTATATGACTGCTTTCACGGTCATACATAGCCTGTCTTATATTTGCCGTAACACTCAAAAACTCATTGGAATTATCATAAACACAGCTGTGCCAAGTGCCGTCTGCTACCACCCAGCAGATACCGTTTTCAACGTCTGCACAGTAAAGCGGATCATCACTTTGGGCGGGCTTATTTTCATACAGGGAATCCGCACTGAAAGCCTGTGCACTCAGCGGTAAAGCCAAAAAGCAAATTAAAGCAAAGACAGAAATTAAAAGGACCTTTAAAAATCTGCTGAAATAATTTTTCTTAATCATATATAAACCCCCAATTAAACAGATTTATACTATCCCCTTTTATTATATCATTTTTCAAAATTTTTTGAAACTATAAATATATACAAAAGAAAAGGCTTTGAATTGTGCAAATAGCATAATTCAAAGCCTTTAATACGGTTTATTTACTTAAAACTGTTCGTTCAATAAAATCGTTGATATAATCATATACCTCTTCTTTATTGATTTCATTAAGTATTTCGTGCCTAGCGTCCGGGAAAAGCTTTATTTCAGCCTTTGTATGACCGGTGGAAACAAGCCTGTCATAAACCTCCTTAACGCCCTTTGAATAGTTGCCCACAGGGTCCATTGAGCCACTGATAAGAAGAACGGGCATATCCTTTTCAACATTTTCAAACCAATGATTTGAGTTGCAGTCAATAACCATTTTGGCTAAATCCTGATATCCCATAGCGGAAAATGTAAAGCCGCAGTATTCATCGGCAACATAATCATCAATTGTGGCGGTATCCCTTGAGCCCCAGTCATAATCGGTTCTGTGCTCAAATGGCTTGTCATAAGCACCAAAGCCAACCTTTTTAAGCCAGGAGGACTTATATGCTTTGCCCTTTACCGCGCCAATCAAATTAGTAAGTCCTATACTGATTTTAGCCAACGGATTTGAACCCGATGTGCCGATAAACACTGCACCGTCAAAGCAGTTGCCGCACTGATTTATAAAGCAGCGCATAACCATACTGCCCATTGAATGGCCGCAGATAATATAGGGCTTATCGGGATACTCCTTTTTTGCAATATCCATAACCCTTTCGGCGTCGGCAATAATATCCTTATATCCGTCCTTATCACCGAAATAGCCCAGCATTTCCTTGTCCTGATTTGATTTGCCGTGATTAATCATATCATTCATAAACACGGCATATCCCATATCGGTAAAGGCTTTAATACAGGATTTATACCTGCCGCAGTGTTCAGCCATACCGTGATGAATCTGAAGCACCGCCTTAACATTATCCCTGTCATCAGGATACCACTGCCAAGCCTTAATCTCGCAAAGGTTTGATTTACTTCTGAACGAATACTCTTTAACTTTCATAATGCCCTCTCCGTTTATAAATTATTCCTCCGGAATATCCGATGTACAATGACAGCACTTAACAGCGTCAATGGGAATTTCACTCTTGCAGTAAGGACAAACCTTTGTTGTTGGCTCAGGTGCAGGCTCCTCCTTCTTTTTGCCCAGTGACATTGCCTTATTCACTGCTTTAACAATACAGAAAATAATAAATACCATAATTACAAAATTGATTATAGCAGAAATAAATGCACCGTAATCAATATAGTTTTCACCGATAAGATGAATTTTTCCCTGAATTTCCGCTCCGCCGATACAATTGATAAGCGGATTAATAATGTTGTCCGTCAGTGATGTAACAATGCCTGAAAAGGCACCGCCTATGATAACGCCTACGGCAAGGTCCATAACATTTCCCTTTGAAATAAATTCCTTAAACTCTGCTAAAAACTTTTTCATTTTACATCCTCTTTTCTTTTAATATATCTAATATATCACATTACACCTGTAAAATCAAATGGCGGAATAAACTGCTTATCTGCGGAGGACATCTCCTGAACAAACACCTTGCTAAGCCCCTGACCTACAGCATAATTAATGACCTTATCATATTCTCTTTTGGTTATTTTTCTGTTAATCTCCGACAGTCCTTCAAGCTCACCGCAGGGGACATACTGTGCCATAAGCGACACATAAGTACCCGGCAGATTTTCCTTTATCCAATCAATTATTTCTATTGATGAATTCGTGTTTTGGGGTAAAATCAGATGGCGTATAATCAAACCGCTTTTCATCATGCCGTTATCAAATTTATCCTCCGTCTGATTTCTCATCTCAAGAATTGCCTTTGACGCTTTTTCAAAATAATCAGCCGCCTGTGAGTACCTTAAAGCCCTGTCAGATCTTATGTATTTCAAATCAGGCAAATAAATATCCACAAGTCCTCTGAGCATTTTAAGGGTTTCCGCCTCCTCATACCCGCTGCTGTTATAAACAACAGGCACGGGGCTTTTCCATTTCTTCAGCACCCCTGCAAGCCTTTGGGCATAATGGGTGGGATTAACAAGATTTATATTTTCCGCGCCCTGCCTTATAAGATTTTCAAATATTTCAACAAGGTCTTCGTCAGTTATATCAACGCCCTTATTCTGCCTGCTGATTTCATAATTTTGGCAAAAGGCACAACGCAAATTACATCCGCTGAAAAACACGGTGCCACTGCCCTTTTTACCGCTGATACATGGTTCCTCCCAAAAATGAAGTGCGGCACGTGCTACCCTGAAGGTACTTTTACTTTGGCAAAAGCCCCGTTGCTTTTCACGGTCAATGTTACAGTGCCTTGGACAAATTGAACAAATCATAGCAGTGCCCTGTAAATATCACCTTTCTTAAAGGGTGTTTGGGAGGCAATTTCCTTTGCCGCATTATTGTCGGACATACCGCCCTCAACAAGCTTTTTTGCCTGAATAACCGCATCGTCAAGGGTAAGCTGTGCCTGCTGCTCCTGCTTTTTGCCCTCAATAATTAAAACCATTTCGCCCTTAAGGTTGTTATTGCCGTAAAGCTCCCTTGCCTGAGCCAATGTGGTTTTAATCACCTGCTCGTGCACCTTTGTAATTTCACGCACGATGGCAATCTGCCTGTCACCCAAAACGTTATACAAATCATCAAGAGTATTTGAAAGCTTATGGGGAGCCTCGTAAAAAATAAGAGTCCTTTTTTCTTCCTTTATTTCCTCAAGATGCTCACGTCTTGATTTCTTACTCACTGATAAAAAGCCCTCAAAGGTAAAGCGTCCGCTGTCCATACCGGATATAGCAAGGGCAGTTGCAAAGGCGGTGGGACCGGGCACCGACTCAACCTCAATACCCATATCGTAGCAAAGTGCAACTAAATCCTGACCGGGATCTGAAATTGCGGGCATACCTGCGTCAGTAACGATTGCACAGCTTTCACCATTTGCAATGCGGCTGCAAATAATCTCACCGCGCTCCCTTTTATTGTGTTCAAAATATGACACCATTTCTTTTTTTATACCGAAATGGTTCAGTAGCTTCATTGTAACTCTTGTATCCTCTGCGGCAATAAAATCAACCTTTTCAAGCGTTTCAACCCCACGGGGCGACAGGTCACCCAAATTGCCTATGGGCGTACCAACAACATATAATTTTCCGCTCATTTATCATACCCGTCGGCGTAAGAGCCGTAAATATCCAGCATCTCGTCCGTAAATTTCCCGTTTTCTTTTTTAATTATAAGCTGAGGCTCAACACGCAAAAAGGGCTTTGCTCCCTTTTGTCCCTGAATTAAGAACAAAAACGGCTGCTCCCCCGCTTTATCCTGCACAAACCTAAGTCGCTTTGGCTCAAGCCTGTATCTGCGCATAAGCTCAATAGTATCCACCAAACGTTCAGGTCTGTGGCACATACAAAACCTGCCGCCGTATTTTAACAGGTATGCCGCTGCCCTGACGGCGTCCTCAATATTACAGCACACCTCATGCCTGGCAATCCTTGCACTTTCACCAAGTGATTCAATGCCTGTACCCACAGGCTTATACGGTGGATTCATTGTAACAAGAGAAAACTCCTCTGCTTTAAATACCCTGTCAATTTCTCTTAAATCACAGTTATAAGGAGTTATTCTGTCTTCAAGATTGTTTTCCTTTATTGAAAAGCAGACCTGCTCATAGGCATTTTGCTGAATATCAAGGCAGGACACATTATTGATTTTTTTATCCCTCAGCCACAAAAAAGGAATTATTCCGCAGCCTGTACCCATATCAAGGGCTTTATCCCTTGGCTTTATTTTTGCAAAATGGGACAGAATTACGGCGTCCGTGCCGAAGGTGTGGTCATCGCTTACGGCGATTTTTATGTCATCCGACAAACGTTCAATCTTATACATAACTGTATTATAACAAGTAACAGAGCTTTTTTCAACATAATAAAAATGTACAATCAGAGATTTACTCCGATTGTACATTTTCTCAATTTATTTCTTTGTTGTTACAGACTTTGCAGAGCTCCAAGGTGAATAAATGTTATAATTCTTTCCTCCGAATAATAGATAATAAAAAATATTTAATTACTGTTTTGCGCCGTTATCAAACATTTCAAGAGCCTTTACGCTTATTGCAAAGCAATCTGCAAGGCCTGTGAGATTCATATTATCATATGTATCACGTCTTGTATGGTAATAATCCTCAAGCTTATGGTTAAGACCTGTTACACCTGTGGCACGGAAGCCTGCCTGTGCAAATGCGGCAGAATCCGTTGCACCGCCGAGAGGAGGAACCCAACCCTTCTTACAAGGTATATCAAGCTCCTTAGCTGCCTCCATAAACAAATCGGAAACATCCTTATCTGCCTTTACAGTACCGTTAAGGTCGCGGTAATTTGTCATAAGGTATTTAGGGTCGTGAATTGTGTCATAAGAGAAAATGAAGGTGG
>CAMBQD010000029.1 GCA_945869905.1 uncultured Clostridia bacterium
GAGGCTATTGCCGCATTCATCGGCGTTAAGGTTGTGGCAGGAGATGTTGTTGTAATCCGTTATGAAGGTCCTAAGGGAGTTCCCGGTATGAGAGAAATGCTTTCCCCCACCTCTGCCATTATAGGTATGGGACTTGGTTCATCAGTTGCTCTGCTTACCGACGGACGCTTTTCAGGTGCAACACGCGGTGCATCCATCGGTCACGTTAGCCCTGAGGCTGCAATGGGCGGAACAATTGCTCTTGTTGAGGATGGCGACGAAATTGAAATTGATATCCCTGCAAGAGTTCTCAGAGTCAATGTTTCCGATGAGGTTTTGGCTGAAAGAAAAGCAAGGTGGCAGCCTCCTGTTCAGGAGCTCAGCGGTTATCTTAAGAGGTACGCACAGCACGTAACAAGCGGTGCTAAGGGCGCTGTTTTTGAAGATTAGGAGTTTAATGCCTATGAGTAGTGATAAAGGCGAGAAAACAAAAAAGTATAAAAAAGGTGTATTTAAAAATTACCTTGTATACATTCTTCCATTTCTTGCAATCGGGCTGATTGCTATGGTGATAGCCATTACTGTTGTTAACAAGCCTGCCACGGATTTTGTTCATAGGGTTGAAAAGACATTGTCAATGGAGATCCGTGATGTTGAAATAAAAAACAGCTATTCAAATTCCAAGGACGGTAAAGACAAGCCGGAATACGGCGACCTTATGGGTAATGTAACCATTGAAGCCTGCGGACTTAACTGTAATATATACTATGGTGATAACCGTGTGTCCTACAGGAACGGTGCAGGCTTTGATGAAAATACTGCCCAATTCGGCACCGGCAAGGTAAGTGTAATAACAGGCTTTGATGAAACATATTTTTCAGCCTTGGAATATGTCCAAGAGGGTGACATCGTTACCGTTACCGTAGGCGATGAAAGGTACAGTTACAGTGTAACGGATACAGAATATATTGACACTGACACAATGGCATATCAGTCGGAAAATATGGATATGCTTGTTCTTCGCAGTATTTGCTCTGATTTTTCCGACCACGGCGGTGAATACCTTTATGTATTTGCCCAAGGAATTGATGGGGAGGGTAACTGATATGGCTGATCTCCATGAAAGCAAATCATCAAAAATTCTCAGAACCATACTATCCTTTGCCCTGTTTGCCGTGCTGATACTTTTAAGTATTTCAGTATGTGCCAAATCGGTGCTGCTCAATAAAAATTTTATTGAAGGTTTTTTTACCGACTATGAATATACAAGCTCTGTAAAAAGCAGTGTAATAGAATACACATCTGATATTTATCAGCGCAACGGGCTTGATACCGATAATTTGGATAAAATATTCAGTGATAAGCTTATAAAGGAAACAGTAAAGGCTTATATTTCAAGCAGTACGGGCTTAGGAGCCGAGTATAACGAGAATACTTATACCGAGGAGATTAATGCAATATGCAAATCCGTCGGTGATGATGTAAAAAAGCAGGTGCGTGAAAAGCACCTGAATAACAATGACAACGCCGTTGAAGAAATTGAAAATACGGTTAACGAGTATTTTACCAATGAAATAGATATTGGCGTATCAAATGTCAGAAATATGCTTAATATGGCGAAGATAGCTACTATTGCAGTTTTATGTATAAGTCTGTTTTTTGCCGTATCAATTGCACTGATTTTGTTCTATATAGGCAGCAAAAGATACCGTTCAATTCGTGCTGTAGGCATAAGCTTTTACACAGCCGGACTGTTTGATATGTTTTTTGCTTTAACGGCAACCGTTATATTCAGTATTAAGCGTATAGATATTTTCCCGATTTATTTAAGGGAGCTGGTGATGAATTATATTCATTACGGCATCTGCAGTGTGGCTTTTGCAGGATTTTTTATGCTTTTTGTAGGACTGTTGATGTCATTTGCAGTTTGGAAAATCAGGAAGGGAAAAGCTCAGAGGTGACAATATGGATAAGGATGTAGCAATTTCTGTTAATAATGTTACGATGACCTTTAATCTTAATAAAGAAAAGGTGGATAATCTTAAGGAGTATGTGATTAAGCTTATCACACATAAGCTTGAGTACAAAAAGTTTTATGCCCTTAAGGATATTAATTTTCAGATTAAAAAGGGAGAGCATTTGGCAATTATGGGCCTTAACGGCGCAGGAAAAAGTACACTGCTTAAAACAATTGTAGGCGTGTATAAGCCTGTTTCCGGATCTGTTGAAAAATGCGGTGTAATTGCACCTCTTCTTGAACTGGGCGCCGGCTTTGAGCCAAACTATACAGGCGAGGAAAATATTTATCTTTATGGATCCATACTGGGATATGACAGAGCATATATTCAGCAAAAATTTGATGAAATCGTAGAGTTTTCCGAGCTTGGAAATTTCATAAAGGTTCCAATCAAAAACTATTCAAGCGGTATGAAGGCAAGACTGGGCTTTTCAATTGCAACTGCTGTGGAGCCGGATATACTGATACTTGACGAGGTTTTATCCGTAGGTGACGCAGGATTTAGGAAAAAAAGCTTGGCTAAGGTGCAGTCATTGTTTGATAAGGGAGTTACCGTTTTGTTTGTATCCCACAGCATTGAGCAGGTTAGGGCAATTTGCAACAAGGCAATTTTGCTTGAGCACGGCGAGATAATTGCACAGGGCGACCTTGACGAGGTTATCCCCGTATATGAGCAAAAGACTCAGAGAAAATCTGCTAAAAAATAAATGAAAAGACCTTTGAGCAATTGCAGCTCAAAGGTCTTTTTTTACAGTCTTGCCTCTAAACGATATATGGGGTATCCCATTGACGCAAATTTGTTTTCATATTCCGTAACTATATTTCCTTCAAAATCACTGTTGTGCAGGTCAAGGGATATATTTGACAGCTTAAAGCCGCAGGCGGAGAACTGCTCAATAGAATATTCAAAAAAGTGCATATTGTCTGTCTTTTGGTATATCACGCCATCAGGCTTTATGATTTTTTTGTATATTTCAAGAAATCTTGGATTTGTCAGCCTGTGTGCAATGTGCCTGTGCTTTGGAAAAGGACAGGAAAAATTGAGATATATTTCCTCAACGGATTGCTCTTTTATATAAGAGGGCAGGTATTCGGCGGTGCCGCAAAGGAAGCGTATATTTTTTAACTGCATTTGTCTGGCACTGTCAATGGCAAGGATAAGCACATTTTTATTGCGCTCAACACAAAGAATATTTTTCTGTGGGTTAAGCTCGGCATAGGTACAGCCAAACTGACCCTTTCCACTGCCTATCTCAAGGCTGACAGGATTGTCATTGCCAAAAAGCTTCTTAAAATCAATTATATGGTTTTCATTAACGGCGTCATTGTAATTCAATGAGTCGTTTTTCATTTCCGTTAAATAATCCGATGAGGCACTTATACGCTCATCAAGATTTTTCTTTCTTTTCATTCTCATAATTTTGCTACCTTATATCAATGCTCATCGCCCAAAACTGCGTGGGCGCACTTGACTCCGTCAACGGCGGCTGATATTATTCCGCCTGCATATCCTGCACCCTCACCGCAAGGATAAACACCTCTGATATTGCACTGTAAAAATTCATCTCTCAGTATCCTTACAGAGCTTGAGGAACGCGTTTCCGGAGCAGTTAAAACTGCGTCATACATATTAAATCCGTTTAGCTTTTTGTCCATTTCCGCAATGGCGGATTTCATAGTTGCCGACACCCTTGGCGGCAGACATTCATCAAGATTTGTAAGCGTTACGCCGGTGGGGCAGGTAGGATTTACACTGCCCAGCTCCTTGCTTTCAACACCCTTCAGAAAATCTCCTACAAGCTGAGCAGGTGCATTGTAGTTACTGCCTGCCAAAAGATAAGCCTTGTGTTCAATTTCTCTTTGATAATATATTCCTGCCAAGGGATGCTCGCTGGGAAAATCCTTTGGCTCGATTCCCACCAGCAGAGCTGAATTTGCATTTTCTCCGTCACGTGCCAGTGAGCTCATACCGTTAACAATAACGCACTCCTTTTCACTGGCGGCGGCAACAACTGTACCACCGGGACACATACAAAAGGTGTATGCACCTCTTTCGTGGAGTCCGTGGCAGGCGAGCTTGTAGTCTGCGGCACCTAATTTTTCGTGACCTGCAAATTTTCCGTACTGCGCCTTGTCAATAAGCTTTTGGGGATGCTCAATTCTTGCACCTACGGAAAAAGGCTTTTGAATAATCTCCACACCCATATTGTAAAGCATTTCCACCGTATCTCTGGCACTGTGACCGATTGCCATTATAACGCTGTCGGTTTCCAAATCAATTTGCTCAGAGTGATGAGAGTAGGTAATGCCGTGAATAAAGCCGTTGGCGCAAATCAGCCCTTCAAGCTTACATTCAAGCCTTACCTCGCCGCCTAAGGACTCAATCTTTTTTCTTATGTTTTTTACAACAACAGCCAGCCTGTCCGTGCCGATATGGGGCTTTGAGGAATAGAGTATTTCCTCCGGTGCTCCTGCCTCATAAAGCTCCTGAAGAATTTTGCGGATGAAAGGACTTTTTATTCCCGTTGTCAGCTTTCCGTCGGAAAATGTACCTGCTCCGCCTTCGCCGAACTGTACATTTGACTCCTCGTTAAGCTCCTTTGTTTTCCAAAAACGGTTTACATCCTTGGTACGTGTGTCAACATCCTTGCCTCTTTCAAGAATAATGGGCTTCAAACCTGCCTGTGCCAGTATAAGCCCTGCAAACATACCTGCCGGACCAAAGCCCACAACAACAGGTCTGAATTTGCTTACTCGCCTGTTTTCAGGCAGATTATATACATACGGCTTCACAAGCTGCACCTTATTTGATTTGCATTTGGATATGATTTGATTTTCGTCAAGAGATATATTTACATCTACCGAATAGGTAAAATGGACGTCGTCCTTTTTCCTTGCGTCAACACTCTTTTTATAAATAGTATAGGAGTCTATATATTTTTCGTTTATTTTCAAAAGCTTTGCCGCTTTTGCTTTCAGCAGACTCTCCTCTTCGTCAAGAGATAATCTGATTTCATTAATTCTAATCATATTAATATACCTTTTATTTATCAGCAATAATTTGGTTTGCAGTGCATATACCGCTGTACCATGCAAAATTAAGGTTAAAGCCTCCGCATTCAAACTGCCTGTCAAGCACTTCACCGCAGGCATAAAGCCCTTTAACCGATTTCGACTTAAAGCCGTCAAAATCTTCAAGGCTTGCACCGCCGTTTGTGATTTGCGCAAAGTCAAAGCCCTTTGTGCCGGTGATAATCAGCCTCCAGTTTTTTGCAAAGCAGGCGGCTTTTTCGATATCCTGTTCAGCCTGCTTCATTATAATATCGGAAAGCTCATTTCCCAGTATCCCTTTTAAATTGCCGAATTTTCCAAGATACCGTTTTAATTCTTCGTGGCTGATATCAGGTAACAGGTCAATAACTGCGTGGCATCTTTGCGGTGAAGGCTTTGCAAAATTCTCCGCCACTGCCACGGATAAATTCATAGTAACAATTCCCGACAGTCCGTAGTCGGTGAAAAGCACCTCGCCGTATTCCTCCTCAACGGTTGCTCCGTCAAGCTGAATTGCCATTTTGCATTTTACCCTGTGACCCTTCAGCAGTCTGGGATATTTGCTTGATGAGGTCAGCTGAACAAGGGCAGGAGTAAGAGCTGTTATATTATGCCCGAGGGCTTCTAAAAGTCTGTAACCGCTTCCGTTTGAGCCGAGATTTTTCTGCGCCATACCTCCGGCGGCAATAACAACATTGTCTGCAAAAAATATTCCCTTGTCAGTGGTTACGCAAAGATTACTGTCAATATCCGTAACCGTGCAGTCCGTTATTATTTCAACACCCAAGCTGCTGCATTGGCTTATCAGTATATCCGCAACTGTTGACGCCTGATTTGAATAAGGGTATATTCTGCCTTCCTCATCAGCTCTTGCAACAAGTCCGATACCGTTGAAAAAATCCATAACCTCACTGCAGTGTTCTGCCCTTGTATTTGAAAGATTACACCGTCCGTTACCTGTGGCAAGTATTTTTTTGCCGGCACGTTCCATACGCTCAAGTATGATAACGTCATGCGCAGGGTCTGCTTGCTTTAGCCTTACGGCACAGGCAAGCCCCGATGCACCGGCGCCTATTATAATTGTGGTCATTGATGTCACCTGCACTGTTTGTATTAACTGTTTATATATAATAATATAAAACTGCGTCAATTGCAAATTTTTTTATTAAAAGGCTTGACTATTTCTTTTCACTGTGCTATATTAGTCATACCTCTTAGCAGGTTAGTTAATTTGAGCCGATAGGCCTTATTTTTTTGCCTGCGTTGCATGTCGCATTATGAGGGAGATTATTTATCGAAATTTAAACGGAGGTGCTATTTATGAGAGTTAAGATTACCTTGGCTTGCACTGAATGCAAACAACGCAACTACAACACAATGAAAAACAAGAAGAATTCTCCTGACAGACTCGAGATGAACAAGTATTGTCGTTTCTGTAAGAAGCATACTCTTCACAGGGAAACAAAGTAACAGGAGGACGAAAATGGCTGAAGAAAAAAAGACTTCAAAGAAAGCCGAAAAAGCCGATAAGGCTAAGGACAAGAAAAAGAAGTCAAGGAAAAATCCTTTTAAATCCATTGCGTCATTCTTCAAAAGTGTTAAGGCAGAGGGCAAGAAGGTTGTTTGGGCAAACGGTAAGGACGTGCTTAAAAACACAGTAATTGTTCTCGTAGTAGTAATAATTGCAGGTCTTGCAATTTACGGTGTGGATACCGTTCTTTCATTGGGAATGAAGGGACTCAAAAATCTTGCCGACACAAACACAACCACAACTGCTGCTGTAAGTGATACGGTAGAGGATGAAGCTACTGACGAATCAGCAGATACCGCCACTGAGGCAGAAACAACAACGGCAGCCGAATAATTATTAAAGGCTTTATTTAATATCAATATTCGGGAGGCTTATTAATGGAAGAGGCAAAATGGTATGTAGCCCACACATTTTCAGGATATGAAAATAAGGTGGCCGGAAATATTCAGACTGTTGTTGAAAATCGTAATCTTCACGACCTTATCCATGAGGTTGCAATCCCAACGGAAACAGTTGTTGAGGTAAAGGATGACGGTACTAAAAAGGAATATCAAAGAAAGCTTATGCCCGGTTACGTTTTTATCAAAATGGTAATGACGGATGACAGCTGGTATGTTGTTCGCAACACACGTGGCTGCACAGGCTTTGTAGGTCCGGAAAGCAAGCCGGAGCCCTTGACCGATGAGGAGGTTAAAAAGCTTGGCGTTGAGAAAATCAGCGTTGAGGTTTCCTATGAGGTGGGCGACCTTGTTAATGTTATTGACGGTCCCCTTGAAGGCTTCTCAGGTACTGTTGATGAAATTGATGTTGACAACAACAGCGTACAGGTAACTGTATCTATGTTCGGCAGGGAAAACACTGTTGAATTTGAGCTTGACCAGCTTGAAAAGGTCAGTGATTAATTAAGTAATTCGCAGTATATCTGCTTATTATCATTGCAGACGGAATTGCCGTTTCGTATGCAATGGTGGGAGAGATTTTATATCTCGCCATTTACCACAATATTAGGAGGAAATTATTATGGCACAGAAGGTAGTAGGTTTAATTAAACTTCAAATTCCTGCCGGCAAAGCAACTCCGGCACCGCCTGTTGGTCCGGCTCTCGGTCAGCACGGCGTAAACATTATGTCATTCACAAAAGAGTTCAATGAAAGAACAAAGAATGATGTTGGTCTTATCATTCCTGTTGTAATCACAGTTTATGAGGACCGTTCATTTACATTCGTTACAAAGACACCGCCTGCAGCAGTTCTTATCAAGAAGGCTTGCGGTATCGACAAGGCATCAGGCGTTCCTAACAAGAACAAGGTTGCAACAATTTCCAAGGCAGACGTTCAGAAAATTGCTGAAACAAAAATGCCCGACCTTAATGCTGCATCACTTGAGGCAGCTATGTCGATGATTGCAGGTACAGCACGCAGCATGGGTATAGTAGTAGAAGACTAATTCCCTTGTGGGAGGAAGTATCCGATTAACCACTGGAGGTAATTTATTATGAAACACGGAAAGAAATATACAGACGGTGCAAAACTTATTGACCGTTCAAATTTATATGAAACAGCTGAGGCACTTGAGCTTTCTGTCAAGACAGCTACAGCTAAGTTTGATGAAACTATTGAGGCTCACATTCGTCTTGGTGTTGACTCTCGTCACGCAGACCAGCAGGTTCGCGGTGCAGTAGTTCTTCCAAACGGTACAGGCAAGGACGTAAGAGTTGCCGTATTTGCAAAGGGTGACCTTGCAAAGGCTGCTGAGGAGGCAGGCGCAGACGTTGTCGGCGATGCAGACCTTGTACAGAAGATTTCAGGCGGTTGGATGGATTTTGACGTTGCAATCGCATCACCTGATATGATGGGCTTTGTTGGTCGTCTTGGTAAGGTTCTCGGTCCTCGTGGTCTTATGCCGTCACCAAAGGCAGGCACAGTTACAATGGATGTAGCTAAGGCTGTTCAGGAGGCTAAGGCAGGTAAGATTGAATACCGTCTTGACAAAACAAATATTATCCACTGCCCAATCGGTAAGGCATCCTTTGGCACAGAGAAGCTCCTTGAAAACTTCAACGCTCTTCTTGACGCTATCATTAAGGCTAAGCCGGCTGCTGCAAAGGGACAGTACATTAAGTCAGTTGCAGTTGCATCAACAATGGGCCCCGGTATTAAAATCAATCCTAACAGGGTTGGTTCAGCAGCTACTGCTGAATAATTTGGGTATTGACACAGTTGATTCTGTGTGTTAAAATACAATAGCTGTTCAGCCAAAGACAGCAGGTGCAAGGCATTTGCCGAGCGTAAGTTTATCGCCTGCCGAGGAATGAACTTTCATATAA
>CAMBQD010000030.1 GCA_945869905.1 uncultured Clostridia bacterium
TTGAAGGAATTTTTGTTAATCATTTTTTGCGCCCTCCTTTTCGTTATTTGTTAAATCAATCGACGGCTTAGGCGGCTCAAGGTGCGAGCCGATGCCCGTCGTTTGTTTGTCTGTAACCGGCACAAGCCTTGGCACAGTACCCAGAATAGGAATATCAAATTCTCTTTCCAAATCACTTTCTTCCGTGATGCTTGTGTCAAACAGCTCTTTAACAAAGAAGAAAATGAAGGAAACGCCAAAGCTGAAAAGCAAGCCAATCAGAATGTTTTTTTGCAAATTAGGTGACGATGGTGAAGTGGGGAGAGAGGCATAGTCAATAACCTCAACGCCACCCACCTTAAGAATTCTTACAATCTCGTCCGGACAGGTGTCGGCAATTGCATTTGCAACCTCCTGTGCCAGCTGTGGACTTGTGCTGGTAACGTTTACCTGGAACGCCAGAGTGTCGGGTATTGCCGCACAGCTCATCATTCCTCTTATGTCATCAGGCTGAACCTTACCATCCAGCTTGTCGGATACCTTTTCTGCAAACGTTTCACTTGTAACAACTACAAGGTATGTATTAACAAGCTTTTGTGATGCGTCAAATTCGCTTGATGAAATTGAACTGTTTGAGGCGACACGGTTGTCATTACTGCTGTAAACGTGCATTTTAATGCTGGCGGTGTATTTTGGCTCAATAAAAAAATTGGTAATACAGCCGGCAAGCACTGCGCCTATCAATGAAATAATGATTATGAAAATAACCTTCTTTTTCAACATAGAAAAGATTTTTCTTAAATCTATGTTAATCTCTCTGTTTTCTTCCATAATTCCCTCCGAACATTTTTATGAATAAAGTACAAAAATATTATAACAGTTGTCTTATAATATGTCAATCTTAATATATTATTTATATTATTTATATTATACTAGCAGTGGACAAAAAAGTTAATAGTGGACAAAAAAAGACAAAAACCGCCCTGTAAAAAAACAGAGCGGTTTGAATTGTTAAAATTTGTAGTCAACGGATATCGAGGTTTCCTGAACACTGTGAATATATTTTTTTACAACGTCACAGTGGTAAGGGTCCTTTTGGTATTCGTTCAGTGCGTTTTCATCATCAAATGTGGTTTCCAGTATTATGTCATATGAGCGTGGGGAGTGAAGAAAGTCAATGCCCACATTAAGACTCCTGAGCTGTTTAACATTTCCCTCCATTGATTTGAAAATTTCTGCCGCCTTTTCACAGCTTTCCCTGCTGTTGTCCTTAAGCTTAAAACAAACAATATGCTTTACCATAGCTTCCTCCGATTACAAAAAATGCCGACATACGCCGGCATTTTTAATTTTATAAACTTATTTTGCAATATCACTGGCCCTTGATTCACGGATAATATTAACCTTAATCTGTCCGGGATATTCCATTTCGCTTTCAATTTTTTTAGCAATTTCGTGAGCGATATAAGGCATTCTGCTGTCGTCAATTACGTTAGGCTTAACCATAACTCTGACCTCACGTCCTGCCTGAATAGCATATGCTCTTTCTACGCCGTCAAAGCTTGTGGAGATTTCCTCAAGCTGCTGCAGACGCTTAATGTAGTTTTCAATATTTTCTCTTCTGGCACCGGGTCTTGCGGCGGAAACTGCGTCTGCCGCCTGAACAAGACAGGCGACAACCGTTTTGCACTCAATTTCACCGTGATGGGCGGCAATTGCGTGTACAACAGCCTCATTTTCCTTATACTTTCTTGCAAATTCAACACCAAGCTGAATATGTGAGCCCTCCATTTCGTGGTCAAGGGCTTTACCGATGTCGTGAAGGAGTCCGGCACGCCTTGCAAGCTTTTCATCGGCTCCCAATTCGGCTGCCATTAAGCCGGCAATATAAGACACCTCTAAGCTGTGCTTAAGTACACTTTGACCGTAGGAGGTGCGGTATTTAAGCTTGCCCAACAGCTTAACAAGCTCAGGGTGAATTTGACCGCAGTTAGCTGAAAGCACTGCCTTTTCGCCCTCCTGCTTGATGGTGGCGTTAACCTCCTTTGTGCTCTTTTCAAAGAACTCCTCAATCTTTGTGGGATGGATACGTCCGTCCTGTACAAGTCTTTCCAGTGTAAGCCTTGCAATCTCTCTCCTGACAGGGTCAAAGGAGCTGATTGTGATAGCCTCAGGCGTATCGTCAATAATAAGCTCAACACCTGTAATTGTTTCGATAGAGCGGATATTTCTGCCCTCTCTGCCGATAATTCTGCCCTTCATTTCATCGTTTGGAAGGGCAACAACGGAAACAGTGGTTTCTGCTGTGTGGTCTGCTGCACAACGCTGGATGGCAGTGCCGATGATTTCTCTTGCCAAAACCTCGCTTTGGTCGCGAATCATCTGTTCGTATTCAAGGATACGCTTGCTCTTTTCAGTATCAAGTTCTTCACCGAGGGTTGCAAGGAGCTGCTCCTTTGCCTCCTCCTGAGTGAGCCCCGATATGCGCTCCAGCATATCAAACTGGCTTTTCTTAATGCCGTCAATCTCGAGTAGTTTTTCATCAAGCTGCTTTTGCTTTTCACTTAAAGCATCGGTTTTTTGTTCAATTAAATCGGCACGCTTGTCAAGATGTTCTTCACGTTGATTTAAGCGTGTTTCCTGTCTTTGAACCTCGCTCCTTCTTTCACGGATCTCCTTTTCGGCATCCGAACGGAGCTTGTGGATTTCATCCTTTGCTTCCACAAGACGGGCTTTTTTAGTTGCCTCAGCCTCGGACAAAGCATTGTTAATTATTTTTGTGGCTTCCTGTGTGGCGGAGCCGATTTCCTTTTCGCTTGTTCTTCTGCGGTGTTCGCCGCCGAGAATAAAGCCGACTACACCAAAAATAACAGCACATACAATGCCGACAACAATCGGAATGATTATACTACTCATACGTCAACAGCACCTCCTTCTGTTTAAAATTCTCGAAATTTACCATCAGAAAAGGTACAGTTTAAATGCAATTTTAGCAAAGTTTGACATATTTACGGTGCAAAAAGCACACCTATATGTAAAACTTCTATAATAATATACACCTATATCTTGTATCTGTCAAGCATTTTAACAAACAAAGCCTATAGTTAGTTGACGACGGCGAAAATATTAAGGTATAATTTGTTGACAATCGGTTATCTTAGTGGTAAAATATCATAAACCGTTGATAAGGATATGATTTGCTTTTTAAGCTTTCAGAGAGTGTGTGGTCGGTGAAAACATACAGTGAGAAAAGCATCTTACCACCTTTGAGCGCCTGTAGGAAATGACAGGACGTAAGCCTGCGTTAAGGGTAATGAGTGATACTGCAAGGCAGTATAATTCAGGTGGAACCGTGGATTTTATTCACCCTGATTTTTTCAGGGTGATTTTTTATTTTTATGGAGGTATTAAAAATGATTAAAATTACATTAAAAGACGGAACGGTAAATGAATATGAAGTACCTATGTCAGCCGCCGACATCACCAAGGAAATCTCTATGGGGCTTTACAGAAACGCCTGCTCCTGCAAGATAAACGGAGAGGTTAAGGACCTTAGGACAGTAATTGACAGCGACTGCACCTTTGAGGTTCTTACCTTTGACGACGAGGACGGCAGAAAAACCTTTAACCATACTGCGTCACATATTATGGCTCAGGCAGTTAAAAGACTTTATCCTAACGTAAAGCTTACAATCGGCCCTGCCATCGAAAACGGATTTTATTACGATTTTGATGTGGAGGAGTCTTTTACTCCGGAAAATCTTGAAGCAATAGAAAAGGAAATGAAAAATATTGTTAAAGAGGGCTTGGAGATTGAAAAATTTGAGCTTGCACCTGCCGATGCAATTAAGCTTATGGAGGACAAGGAGGAGCCCTACAAGGTTGAGCTTATCAAGGAACACGCAGAAAAGGGTGAGCCGATAAGCTTTTACAGACAGGGCGAATTTACCGAGCTTTGCGCAGGACCTCACCTTATGGATATGAAGGCTGTAAAGGCATTTAAGCTGACCAACTGCACAGGTGCCTACTGGCGCGGTGACGCTAAAAACAAGATGCTTTGCCGTGTTTACGGTACTGCTTTTCCAAAGGCGTCAATGCTGGAGGAGCATCTTCAAATGCTGGAGGATGCAAAGAAAAGGGATCACAATAAGCTGGGCAGGGAGCTGGAGCTTTTTACCACAGTTGACTATATAGGTCAAGGACTTCCGATAATGCTTCCCAAGGGTGCAAAGATAATCCAAATTTTACAGCGTTGGGTTGAGGACGAGGAGGCAAAGCGTGGCTGGCAGTTAACAAAAACTCCGTTTATGGCAAAATCAGACCTTTATAAAATTTCAGGTCACTGGGACCATTACCAAGACGGTATGTTTATTTTAGGCGATGAAAAAAAGGACAAGGAGGTATTTGCTCTGCGTCCGATGACCTGTCCGTTCCAGTATCAGGCATATCTCAATAAGCCCCGTTCATACAGGGATTTACCTTTAAGATATGATGAAACCTCAACACTGTTTAGAAACGAGGCAAGCGGTGAAATGCACGGCCTTATCCGTGTACGTCAGTTCACAATTTCAGAGGGACATCTTATGTGTACACCTGAACAGCTTGAGGATGAGTTCAGAGGCTGTCTTGAGCTTTGTGAATATATGCTTAAAACCCTAGGACTTTATGAGGATGTAACCTTTAGATTTTCTCAGTGGGACCCTAAAAACCGTGAAAAATATCTCGGTACTGAGGAGCAGTGGGACGAGGCTCAGGGAGTTATGAAGAATATTCTTGATGACCTTGGACTCGACTATAAAATCGGTATCGGAGAGGCCGCCTTCTACGGTCCTAAGCTTGATATACAGATTAAAAATGTTTTTGGCAAGGAGGATACGCTGATTACAATTCAGATTGACCAAATGCTTGCTGAAAAGTTCGGTATGGAATATGTTGACAAGGATGGCACAAAGAAAAATCCTTATATTATTCACAGAACATCTATTGGTTGCTATGAAAGAACTCTGGCACTGCTGATTGAAAAATATGCCGGTGCATTCCCCGTATGGCTTGCACCTGTTCAGGTTAAGCTTTTGCCTATCGCTGACAGACATCTTGATTATCTTTATGAGGTTAAGAAGGCTCTTGAGGCAAAGGGTATCCGCTGTGAAATTGACGAAAGGTCTGAAAAAATCGGCTTTAAGATCAGAAGTGCTCAGCTTGAAAAGGTGCCTTATATGATTCTTGCAGGTGATAAGGATATTGAAAACGGCACAATCTCCGTACGTTCCAGAAAGAACGGCGACGAGGGTGCAACAACCGCCGACGAGTTTATCACAAGAATTCTTGCAGAGGTTGAAAGTAAATCACTTTAACAAATGACAAAAGCGTTGCAAACAAAAAGTTTGCAACGCTTTTGTCATTTTATCTAATTGTTAATTCATCAATAGGTGTGATGCCTAATTCCGCCAAATATTTCAATGCTTCGGAGTACATCCTTTTGTTTTCAAAAGCATCGGGTGAATGGGCGTCAAAGCCTAAAACCACATCATTTCCAACCTCTGATACGATTTCCCAAAAACGTCTGTCAGGGTAACTCCTTTTTTGTACAAAGCCCAGCAGGTTAAACTCAACGGGGTATCCCAGACCTTTGATTTGTTGACAAAAATAGGTCATTTTTTTCCTGTACACCTCATCGGGACCTGTATAGTTAAACAAATCAGGATGGGCGATGTACAAAAACTTACCTGTTTTAAGCCCTTCAAGTGCCTGATTGATATACTTGTCAAACAGCTCTGTGCTGTCTGAGGGATGGGCGCAGTAATGAGCATACGGCTCGTATTCGTTATCCGTAAAATGCTGACCCAGTATAAGATAATCAAAGTTGTATTGACTTAAATAATCATAGGTGCTTTGGAAAAGCTTTGGATAATATTCAATTTCAAAGCCCAAAAGAATTTTTATTTTATCCTTGTATTCATTGCGCAGAAGATTAATTGAATTAGCGTAGTCCTCTGCTTTTTCGGGACGCATCCTAAATGTTGAATAGTAATCCTCTGTTGGAAAAAGCATAGGCGCGTGGTCTGAAAAACCAAGCTCCGTAACACCCATTTTTATTGCTTTTTTTACGTAATCTCTGTCCCTGCCGAATGCGTGACCGCATCGGGAGGTATGTGTGTGATAATTTTTCATAAATTTATTATATCACTCCCGTTTTATTTATCAAGTCAATAGTATTGTTTGACAAAAAATTTTTCATATACCGTGTCAGAGTTAAATTGGAAAAAATGAATATAATATAACTGCCTGATTCTAGCGAAAGGAGAAAAGTTATGGCAATAGATTATCAAAAAACAGCTGTGGAATTGGTAAAAGCACTGGGCTCAGCCGATAATATTTCAAAGGTAACCCACTGTGCCACAAGGCTGAGGTTTATTTTGAAGGATGAAGAAAAAGCCGATATATCTCTGGCATCTAAAATAGAGGGCGTAATCACTGTTGTTGAGGCAGGCGGTCAGCTTCAGGTGGTTATAGGAAATCACGTGTCGGACGCATACAAATATGTTTTGGAAATAGTGGGAAATAATGAGGGCTCACCTGAGCACCATAAGCAAAAATCAGGTGTTTTTAACAGAATAATTGATGTGATTTCAAGTATATTTGCTCCGTTTTTGTATACTCTTGCTGCCTGCGGTATATTACAGGGAATTTTAGGCGTTATCGTTGCATTGGGTTGGATTGATACAGGCGGCGGAACATATCAGATACTAAACTTCATATCGTGGACAGCCTTTACCTTTTTGCCTGTGCTTATTGCGATAACTGCGTCAAAGAAATTCAATATGAACACCTTTATTGCCGTGGTTATTGCCTGTGCCCTTGTTTGTCCGGATTATATTAAAATGGTTGAATCCGGAGCAGATATATTTTTTTTGGGTATAAGGGTACAGCTTTTAAGCTATACGTCAACTGTAATTCCGATTATATTGGCAATATGGATTGCATCTTACGTTCAAAGATTTTTTGACAAAATACTTCCAAGCGTTATACGCAATTTGTTTTCTGCAATGCTGACAATAGCAATTATGGTTCCGCTTACTCTTCTTGCCTTTGGACCTATAGGTAATGCAATAGGAGGAGCAATCGGGGGAGTATATAATTTCTTTTATAATCTCAGTCCTGTTATCGCAGGTATTGTTGTGGGTGGAGTATGGGAGATACTTGTTATTTTCGGAGTTCACTGGGGTATTACGCCTGTTACTGTGGGAAATTATGCCACTCTCGGATATGACACCTTTACGGGATTGCAGGCGTCTGCAGTGTTTTCACAGGCAGGTGCAACCTTTGGCGCAATGCTTAAGACAAAGGACAAGGAAATGAAAAAGGTTGCACTGTCCGCAGGAATAACAGGACTTTTCGGTATTACCGAGCCTGCTATATACGGTGTTAACCTGAGGCTTAAAAAGCCTATGATTTGCGGTTGTATAGCAGGTGCAGTAGGCGGTGGAATAGCAGGCTTGTTCCGTTCGGTTTCATGGAGCTACAATATGCCGGGTATAGCCACTCTGCCTGCTTACTTTAAAGAGGGCTATGTCAGACCGTTTATAGGACTGCTGATATCAATTGCGGTTTCTTTCTTTTTAGCAATGCTTCTCACTTATATTGTGGGATTTGATGAAGAAACACCGCTGCAGGAGGAGATAACAAGGGAGGCTGAAACATCCCGTATTATTGATTCCTCACAGGAGAGCGACGATGATGGCGGTTATTTTGAAATCGGTTGCCCTGTAGCCGGTGAGGTTATTCCTTTAAATCAGGTTAAGGACCCTGCTTTTTCATCAAAATCAATGGGCGACGGAGTGGGAATAATCCCCATTGATACAAAAATTTATGCACCCTATGACGGAACAATTGAAATGCTGACGGATACAAGGCACGCCGTTGGATTGAAAAATTCAAATGGAGTGGAAACAATTATTCACATTGGAATTGACACGGTAAAAATGAACGGAAAGGGCTTTAAGGCCTATGTAAATACAGGGGATTTTGTTAAGAAAAACGACCTTTTGATTGAATTTGACAAGGCTCTTTTGGAAAAGGAAGGCTTTGACACCACAGTGATTTTTGTAGTTACCGATATGGGTGGCAACAACAATTTTAAAGCCCTTCCACCGGGGAAAGCCCATGTGCAGAAGGCGATAATGTCAGTAGGTCAGGAGATTTAGTATGAATACTTTACCGAATAATTTTCTTTGGGGCGGTGCTGTTGCCGCTCATCAGGCGGAGGGTGGCTGGAATAAGGACGGAAAAGGGATAAGCATAGTGGATGTTCTTACTGCAGGTGCAAACGGTGTTGACAGAAAAATAACCGAAACGGTTTGCGACGGATGCTATTATCCCAATCACGAGGCAGTGGATTTTTACGGTCATTACAAGGAGGACATAAAGCTCTTTGCCGAAATGGGCTTTAAGTGCTTTCGTACTTCTATTGCATGGACAAGAATTTTTCCAAACGGTGATGATAAAAAAGCAAATGAGGCTGGCCTGCAATTTTATGACAATTTATTTGACGAGCTTTTGAAATATAATATTGAGCCTGTTGTTACACTTTCACATTTTGAAATGCCCTTAAATCTTGTAAAAAAATACGGTGGCTGGAAAAATAAACGGCTTATTGATTTTTTTGTCCGTTATGCCGAAACGGTTATGAGCAGGTATAAGACAAAGGTAAAATATTGGCTTACCTTTAATGAAATTAACAA
>CAMBQD010000031.1 GCA_945869905.1 uncultured Clostridia bacterium
ATTAAGCCCTTGTTGGCAGATACCCTGTTGATTTCCTTGGCAAGCTTAACGGAATCAACGGATTCTATCATATCAACCTCGCCAACAATCTGCTTAACCTTGTTGGTTTGCAGATGTCCTATGAGGTGCTTTTCCACACCGTCAAGGTGAAGCTCATCCTTCTTTCCCAAAAATTCCTGAACTCTGTTTTCGCCAATTAAATCGGCGCCTAAATCAAGAGCACGGTTAATATAAACGCTTTCAACTGTTTTGGTAACAGCCATCAGTCTGACATCCCTTGGATTTCTGCCTGCCTTTATCGCCGACTCCTCAACCCTTGCCTTAACCGACTTATAATTGTCCTCAACCGCCTGCAGCCGTTTTTCATCAACTGTAAATTTTTCCATCATGCAAATCCTTTCCCTTAGTTATTATCTGGTCGTAAAAACGGATAGAATCGCTGTTTTCCGGCTCATATGCAAAAACTGCATAATCCTTTGTTGAATAAATAATATCGCACTGTCTTTCGGCAACCTGATTGGCAATAAGGGCATAAACACATTTTTTACCCTCATCATTAACGTGAATTGCCGACGACGGCACCTTAAAGCCTGTATATTCATTATACCTGATTTCTATATCCTCAAGCCTTATTGACGTTATACTGCTGTTCATTTCCGAGCAACGCAGCACAAGCACCGTTTGCTCTGTTCCCAAATCTGTATCTGCGCCGCTGACAACCTGACATTTGTACACCCGGTCACCGTCTTTAAGTGCAACGTTTAAAATGTCGCCGTTACTGATGCTCTTCACATCATCGGCAGATACGACACAGCAGAAATACCATTCATAGCTGGTAATCAGCTTGCCCAAGCTGCCGTCGGTCTTTTTTACACCGGGCACACTGTCAATATATCCCTGCAATGTTTTTACATCAAGCTTGTCAACCGCGTCATAATCAAACATACCCTCACAGCCGTCTGTATAGGACGAAAAAATACCTGACCTGTCGGCAGTAACGTAGCCTGTGGGCTTGCAGCCGTCAATGTTAATTTTGTTAAGCTGTGCCTGCAAATCCGATTTAACCTGAGTAAAATCTATATTCTCGCCTATGATAATCTGACGTCTTGCAAATTTATCATTAAGCTCATCGGCATAAGCAGAAACGTTGCCCTTGTCATTGCTGTTGGCGGCACGAATATAGCCGTTTACATCGCTCAATATATCCTTATCAATGCTTGCCACATCAGTTGCCATACCAACGGTTTTACTTTCAAGCTCAATGTAGTAATCAAGCTGACTGTGTAAATCCATGGCAGTTGAATATGCCTTTGCATTGTCCTGTGACGAAAAAAGCATTGCCACATTTCCCCCAAGCTTAACCTTTTCTCCGTCCTGAACAGCCGGAACTGTAACACCGGAGGAGCTGTTACTTAAGGTATGCTCATCTCTTATTACCAATGCCTTTGCGTCAATAGTTTCATAAACCGTTGAGGTAACTGCGGTAACCGTTTCCACATCAACGTGGGTGGCATTATAGCACTCGTAAAAAATATATCCTGCTATTATAATCAGCACCGCCGCTATTGCCACAACATCACCGCGGATTTTATCGGGATTTTTATTCACTTTTTCCTTTTTGGAATTTTCCATTTATAAAATCCTCACAATAACCGATTGCTGTTTTTGTACATTCATCAAAGCCTGAGATATCAGGGCTTATAACAATTGCATCACTGCGTTTTTTAAACCAGGTTATCTGACGCTTTGCATAATTTCTTGTTTTTTGCTTGAGACTGTCAAGAGCCTCCTCCAACGTACATTCACCGTTGATATAGGGCAAAAGCTCCTTATGACCTATTGCCTGTGCACAGGTGCCTGTACTGTTTTTCAGAACCCTTTCTGCCTCCTGCACCAAGCCAAGCTCTGCCATACGTTCAACACGTTTGTTAATCCTGTCATATAAAGCCTGACGGTTTGCATAGCTCAGAACAAAATAAAGCACATCATAGGGCGATTTTTCCCTGCGCGAATTTATATTCTGCTGAGTTTTGCTGACGCCGGAATAGTAAAGCTCCAAAGCACGAACAACTCTTTTTTTGTTGTTTTTGTGTATATTTTCCGCTGCCTCCGGGTCAAGCCTTAAAAGCTCGTCATAAAGAACATCCGTGTCCTTTTGCATCAGCCCTTCACGGAGATTAGTGTCAATCTCTGTGTCCTCAAATATTATGTTATCAACAAGGCTGTCAATAAAAAGCCCCGTACCGCCTACAATAATCGGTATTTTGCCCCTGCCTATTATTTCGTCAATTTTTTGTCTTGCAAGGCTGCACCACGCCGCCACGGAAAAGCTTGACCTGTTATCCAAAAGCTCCACAAGATGATGGGGCACCTGAGCCTTTTCCTCCTCTGTGGGACAGGCAGTGGCAATGGGCATATTTTTATACACCTGCATTGAATCGGCTGAAATAATTTCTCCGTCAACTGCCTTTGCAATTTCTATTCCCAGAGCGGTTTTACCTGAGGCGGTAGGTCCTGCAACAACAATGATTTTCTTTTTCATCATTTCACCTACACCCTGCCGAACTGCTTTTCAATATCATATTTCGATATTTTAATAAACACAGGTCTGCCGTGGGGGCAAAAGCGTATCTGCGGCATTGAAAGCAGCTTTTCAACAAACATCTCCTGCTCCTGAGGAGTTGTTTTGTCGCCTGCCTTGATTGCACCGCGACAGGAGGCGGAATGGTATATCCAGTCAATTTTATCAGGGGTAATATCTGTTTTATGCTCCAAAAGCTTTTGAGCAATTTCAGTTATCAAATCCTTTACATCACTGTCACCCACAAGGGACGGTACACCGCGCACTGCAACAGTGCTTTCGCCGAAGGGCTCCGTTTCAAAGCCGCATTGCCTTAAAAGCTCTGCATTGTCTGTTATAACCTCAAATTCATCCTTTGAAAGGCTCACTGTTACAGGTGACAAAAGCATTTGCACCTCAACTGTGCTTTGCGCCTTGAATAATTCATAGTTCATACGCTCATGGGCGGCGTGCTTGTCAATAAAGTAAAGCTCGTTTTCAATTTCAACAATAAGGTAGGTCTTAAAAGCCTCGCCTACCAAACGGAAGGACACATCCTTTCCTTCGTCAACGGTTATGCTGTTGTCCGTATTCTTCTCCGTCTGAATTAAAGCTTTTTCAGCCGTCTTTGCACCTTCAGCCTGCAATACTTCCTGACGTTCATATTTATCTTCTTCAGCCGAAAAATCAAGCTGAGGAGAGCTTACCCTCCAAAAGTCATTATTTGGCTTTGCTTTAAAGGTTTGCTGAACAGGAGATTCATCCTTCCTTCTGAAAAAATCAATCTTTGAGGAATAGGTGCTTTTTGGTATATCGTAAATCTGCTCTGCCTTTGGAGCAAGCTCCGCCTGCTTAACAGTGCGGTCTGCCTCAACCGCAGATTTTACACCGTAGTAAATTAAATCAAATATGGGCTTTTCGTTGGCAAAGCGCACCTCAATTTTGGCAGGGTGAACATTAACATCCACCAATGAGGGATTAAGCTCAATATCCAAAATACACATTGGAAACCTGCCCACCATAATGAGATTTTTATATGCTTGCTCCAGAGCCGCCATTGCCGTCTGTGACTTAATAAGCCTGGCGTTTATGAAGAAAAACTGCATTGCCCTGCTTTTTCTTGATACAGTTGGGCTTGAAATATATCCCTTAAGGTGCATATTTTCATAGCTGTAATCAACAGGTATCAGGCTGTCGCTGACCTCCCTGCCAAACACAGAATAAATAGTTGATATAAGCTCTCCGTTGCCGGAGGTAATCAGTGTTTTCTTACCGTCGCGGATAAACCTGAAGGAAATTTCAGGGTGTGAAATTGCCATTCTGTCAACTATTCCCGCAACGGCGTTACCCTCGGTAACATCTTTTTTAAGAAATTTCATTCTGGCAGGGGTATTGTAAAAAATATCACGCACAACAATGGTTGTGCCCTTTGGACAGCCTGCCTCGTCACAGGATATTTCCTCGCCGCCTGCAATCTCATATCTTGTGCCGCAGTCCTCGTTTTCAGCCCTTGTTAAAAGCTCAACCTTAGCCACGGCGGAAATTGACGCCATAGCCTCCCCCCTGAAGCCCAGAGTGGAAATAGAGTTTAAATCCTCTTTTTCGGAAATTTTACTGGTTGCGTGGGAAATGAAAACCTTTTTTATTTCAGCCCTTTCAATACCGCAGCCGTCGTCGGTTATGCGTATATAGGTGGAGCCGCCGTTTTTAATTTCAACGGTAATGCTTTTTGCTCCGGCATCAACAGAATTTTCAATCATTTCCTTAACGATTGACGACGGGCGTTCCACCACCTCGCCTGCTGCTATAAGCTGGTATATCTCTTTTGGTAAAATATTTATTTTCGGCATTGGAACACCTCCTGTCAATCACAGTATATCAGCTATGAAAGCTCCTGTGCTTTCTTTTTTAAATCATATAAGGTCTGCATCGCCTCAATAGGAGTAAGAGTATTAATGTCAACAGCCTTCAATATTTCAAGTATTTCCTGTCTGCCGTTGGCGGTGAAATTGTACTGGATATCGTTATCCTCTTCCTCAATTATGCTGTCCTCAGCCTTAAATTCAATTTTAACCGAGTTAGCCTCCAGCTCCTTTAATATAACCTTGGCTCTCTTAACAACACTGTCGGGAACGCCTGCCAGCTTTGCGACCTCAATACCAAAGCTCTGGTCTGCACCGCCGCGTACAATCCTGCGTAAAAATGTAATATCGTCACCGCGCTTTTTAACGGCTATGGAGTAATTCTTAACTCCGTCAATCATACCCTCCATTGCGGTAAGCTCGTGATAATGTGTGGCAAAAAGGGCTTTTGCACCAAGGGTTTTCTTTTTGCACACAAATTCAAGCACTGCTCTGGCAATGCTCATACCGTCAAAGGTTGATGTGCCTCTGCCGATTTCGTCAAGAATAATAAGTGATGAGGATGTGGCATTTTTCAATATCTGCGAAACCTCATTCATCTCCACCATAAATGTGGACTGACCTGTTGCCAAATCGTCGCTGGCGCCCACCCTTGTAAATATTGCATCAACAATGCCTATCCTTGCACTCTTTGCAGGAACAAAGGAGCCAATCTGTGCCAGAAGTGTAATAAGAGCAATCTGACGCATATATGTGGATTTACCTGCCATATTAGGTCCCGTTATAATAGCACACCTGTTTTCATCATTGTCAAGGCTTGTGTCGTTGGGGACAAAGGGTGCGTCGTCAAGCAAAGCCTCCACAACAGGATGCCTGCCGTCCTTTATCTCAATTACACCGTCGTTTGAAATCACAGGACAGGTGTAATTATTGTTAAATGCAACCTGTGCCAGTGATGCCAATACATCAAGCACTGCAAGGCTTTTGGCAGTGGCCTGCAAGCGTCCAACCTCACCTGCAATACTGTTTCTTACTGTTGAAAATACTTCGTATTCAAGGGCAACGTTTCTGTCCTTGGCGCCTATAATCTTCCCCTCAAGCTCCTTAAGCTCCTGAGTGATATAACGCTCACAGTTAGTAAGGGTTTGCTTTCTGATATATGTATCGGGAACCATATCCTTATATGAGTTTGACACCTCAATATAATAGCCGAATACCCTGTTATAGCCAACCTTGAGCTTAGGTATTCCTGTCAGCTCCCTCTGTTCATTTTCTATGGATGCAATAACACCTGCACCGTCTGTCATAATGGATTTGAGTGAGTCAATTTCCTGATTATAGCCTGCTTTTATCAGTCCGCCCTCACGTACGGAAAACGGCGGCTCGTCCACAATTGCCCTTTCAATCAGCTCACGTACATCATCAAGCAAATCAATGGAGCTGTATATTTCTTTAAGTAAAGCCGCCGAGCAGCCTGAAAGCTGTGATTTAACCGACGGCAGCCTTTCAATGGTGTACTGCAGTGACTTCAGCTCCTTGGCATTTGCCGTGCCGTAAACAATGCGTGTCATCAGTCTTTCAATATCGTTTACACCTGTCAGTGCCTCACGTATTCCGTCACGTACCATAGGGCTGTCCACCAGCTCGCCAACGGCATTCTGCCTTTTAACAATCTTTGGTATGGACATCAGCGGGCGTTCAATCCAGGATTTAATCATACGCTTGCCCATAGCGGTTTTTGTTTTATCCATAACCCAAAGCAGTGAATGCTTTTTGTCGCCGGTCATCATTGATTTTGTAAGCTCAAGATTACGCCTTGCACTTATGTCAAGACTCATATACTGAGCATCGTCGTAAAAATCAATTTCCGACGGAGCCTCTATCTCGTCCTTTTTCTGAGTTTCCCTCAGGTATCCGATTACTGCGCCCAAGGCACATACGGCAGACTTGCTGTGGCCAATACCCAGTGCCGATATTTCCTCTTTTTTCAGGGTTTCTATAATCAGTGCAGTAGAACTTTCAAAATCAAATTTATCATCGTCAAGAACCTCAACACTGGCATTGAGCCTTTTTGAAAAGCCCTCAAGATTTTTATAATCAAGGGATTTGGAATTAATGATAAGCTCCTTGGGTGAATAGGTTGAAAGCTGATTTATAAGCTTGTTTTCAATATCCTCACCGTCAAGCACGGTTATATGGAACTGTCCTGTGGAAACATCTGCAAAGCATATGCCCATATCCTTATCACCGGTGAAAACCGAGCAAAGATAATTATTGACACCATCCTCCAGCATATTGCTTTCAATAATCGTACCGGGTGTGATGATTCTTATGACATCTCTTTTTACAAGACCTTTTACTAAAGCAGGGTCCTCCATCTGCTCACAGACAGCCACCTTGTATCCCCTTGACACAAGCTTGGCAATATAGCTGTCCGCACTGTGAAACGGCACACCGCACATGGGTGCCCTTTCCTCCTGACCGCAATCACGGCCTGTAAGAACCAAATCAAGCTCCTGCGATGCAATCCGTGCATCATCAAAAAACATCTCATAAAAATCACCGAGACGGAAGAATAAAATGGCGTCATTATATTGAGCTTTTATTTGAAAATACTGCACCATCATCGGTGACAGCTTGTTACTCTTTGTTCCCATTTATTCTCCCTCTTTCTCAATGATATTGATGCTTTCCCTAAAGCATCAAAAAATTCTATAAAATAATTACGCAAATTTCTTTAGGCAAGGCAGATAAGGCGAAGTTGTATAATCTATAATACGAGTCTTATCTAACAACGCATAAAGGAATTTTAACCATTAGTGGCATCCGCCGCAGGTGCAGCAGTCGTGTGTACAATCGCTGGCAGGAAGCTGGCAGGTTTCTGCATCCTGACCGTCAAAGAAAAGACCAATCATACCGCTGATATACTGAGCCATCTGCTCCATTTCAGAAGCGGCGGCAGAATATTTCTGCATATTTTCACTTTCCATAATTTCGCCGTAAAGCTTTTGATACTGCTCCTGAAGCTCGGCAATTCTGTCCTGTGATGCCTCGTCACCCTTTTCAGCCTCCTGCTGATATTTCAGTGAAAGAAGCTGCATTTCCTGCATCTGCTGCTGGAGCTTTTCGTCGCCGTCGTTTGCTTTGGCAGCAGCCTGAAGAGCTATAAAGCGCTGGTCCTTCTGAATTTCTTTGCCTAATTCTCTGAGTGCTGATTCAATACTCATAATTATTTCTCCTTTACAATTTCTCCCCTCATAACAAAGGTCAGAGGTTCGATTACTTTAATGCTTTGGAAGGTTCCGATAAGGCTTTCGTCACCTTCAAATTCTATAATCAAATTACCGTCGTTTCTGGCGGCAACATAATTATCCGCAAGCTTACCCTTTCCGTAAACATAGCACTTATAGGTTTTGCCCTTATGCAGTGCCATTTGCTGAGCACTTATACGCTCCTGCAAATCCGTAAGCTCCTTAAACCACTTGGATTTTTCTTCTGCCGGTACAGGGTCGTCCATTTCCGCCGCAGGAGTCCCCTTTCGCGGTGAATAAATAAAGGTGAACAGTGATGTGGCTTTAACCTCCTCAACAAGTGAAAGGGTTTCCTTAAACTCGTCATAGGTTTCACCGGGAAAGCCGACAATAATGTCGCTGGTAATTGACAGCTCGTCCCCCATAAGCTCCTTGGCATAATTTATCAGCTCAAGGTACTGTTCACGTGTATAATGCCTGTTCATTGCCTTAAGCACTCTGTTACTGCCGCTTTGGAAGGGCAGGTGCAGATGCTGTGCAACCTTGTCACAGGACGCCATCGTTTCAATAAGCTCCCTTGTGCAGTCCTTGGGGTGACTTGTCATAAAGCGTATTCTGAAATCACCGTCAAGGGAATTAAGCTCCCTGAGCAGCTGTGAAAAGGAAACCTGAGGTACTAAGTCCTTGCCGTAGGAATTTACGTTTTGACCTAAAAGAGTAATCTCCTTATACCCCTGTGAAACAAGCTCCTTAAATTCCTTTATTACATCTTCCTTTTCCCTGCTGCGCTCCCTGCCGCGAACATAAGGAACAATGCAATAGGAACAAAAGTTGTTACAGCCATACATAATAGGCAGCCAAGCCTTTGCGTCATTATCGCGCTTAACAGGCACACCCTCGGCAATCGCGCCGTCCGTATCCGGAATTTCAAACACTCTTTTTTTGCCTGTAAGGGCTTTATACAAAAGCTCAGGCAATCTGTGAATTACATGCGTGCCAAATACCAAATCAACAAAGGGATAGGACTGCTTTATTTTATCGGC
>CAMBQD010000032.1 GCA_945869905.1 uncultured Clostridia bacterium
ACTCTTATTCCTGCCGCTGAGGTTTATATGAGCCAATACCTTTTCAGTAACGAGCATCTTGAGAGAATAGCCATTGGCAACTCTGGCTATGCCTTGATTGAGCATCCTTTTACCTCAAATTTTTCACAAAACACCTATGAAAGACTTGTTAACCTTAATTATGAATACGGTATCAAGCCGATTTTGGCACATATAGAAAGATATCCTATTCTGATGGAAAACGAATCACTGGTTGACGATTATATTGACATAGGCTGTCTTATACAGGTTAACATAAGCTCCTTTGCGTCGGCACCGAGACACGCAAGGAAAAAGCTTTTCAAGTATCTTGAAACAGGCAGAATTCATCTTATAGGCTCCGATTGTCATAACCTGACAACTCGTATGCCTGATTATGAAAAGGGTGTAAAGGAGATAATAAAAAAATACGGCGAATCCGCCATTGAAGCCCTGGAAAGAAATGCAAATCTTTTATACCAAAAAGCATTATAAATTAACAAAGGCCTTTGAGAATTTTCTCAAAGGTCTTTTGTATGGCGAACACAGTTCGCCGCTATGAGCAAATTATATTGCTATTTTATTTTGCCATTTCCGCCCTTGCTTCCTTAATACGCTGAACAAAGAGCTTACCTGTTTCGGTGATTTTGTCATAGTCGCCTGTTTTAGCACCTGCAATAAGCGACGAGCCTGCGCCGCAGGCAATGGCACCTGCCTTAATCCAATCCTTAACATTGTTAACATCAACACCGCCTGACGGCATCATAACGGCATTTGGGATAGGACCGTGAATATCCTTGATAAATGCAGGGCCGGCAATATCACCGGGGAATACCTTAAGCACATCAGCTCCGCATTCCATAGCACGTACAGCCTCTGTGGGAGTATAAATACCCGGCATTGACGGCACACCGTAGCGGTTACAGGTTTTAACTGTTTCAGGGTCAAAGTAAGGTGAAACAATATATTCTGCACCTGCCAAAATGGCAATACGTGCTGTAGCGGCGTCCATAACCGTACCTGCACCGATGATAATTTCACCTGAATTATATTTTTCCTTCATTGCCTCAATCAGCTTGTCAGCGTGAGGAACGGTAAAGGTCAGCTCAATTGCGGCTACACCGCCTGCAATACAGGCATCGGTAATTTTTTCAGCCTGCTCAATTGATGTTGCACGTACAACGGCAACGATACCAACCTCCTGAATTTTTGCCAAGGTTTCAATTTTATTAGCCATATCAATTCTCCTAAACTGTTTTATCTCTGTACTCTTGAAGAGCCGCCGTTTACTTTATTTTCCACCTCTTTCAGTGAAGCCATAGATGTGTCGCCGGGGGTTGTCATGGCAAGGGCCCCGTGAACAACGCCGTAGTTAACAGCCTTCTGTGCATCCTGATAGGTCATAAGGCCGTAAATAAGTCCCGATGCAAAGGAATCACCGCCGCCAACGCGGTCAAGAATTTCAAGATTAGGAAATTCAAGGGATTTATAAATCTGTCCGTCAGCCCAGCAAATTGCCTTCCAGTCATTAACGGTGGCGGTTTTAACTGTTCTGAGGGTTGTGGCAATGACCTTGAAATTAGGATAAGCCTTGGTAACGGTTTCAATCATCTTATAGTATCCGTCCATATTAAGCTCCTTAAGGTCGGCGTCATTACCCTCAACCTCAAAGCCCAATGAAGCGGTAAAGTCCTCCTCGTTACCAATCATAACGTCAATATACTTGGCGATTTCCCTGTTAACCTCCTGAGCTTTTGCCTGACCGCCGATATCCTTCCAAAGCGACGGACGGTAATTAAGGTCATAGGAAACAACTGTGCCGTACTCTTTAGCCTTTTTAACAGCCTCGATAACCACCTCAGCAGCAGTTTCGGAAAGTGCGGCATAAATTCCGCCTGTGTGAAGCCAGCGTACACCCAGAGTACCGAAAATATAATCCCAGTCAATATCACCGGGCTTAAGCTGAGATGCGGCAGTGTTTCCTCTGTCCGAGGTGCCCACAGCACCGCGAATACCAAAGCCGCGCTCGGTAAAATTAATACCGTTTCTTACGGTTCTGCCGATACCGTCATAGGGCACCCACTTAATAAGCGAAGTGTCCACACCGCCCTGAAGAATTAAATCCTCCATAAGATAGCCTACCTCATTTTCGGCAAAGGCAGTAACAACACTTGTCTTTAAGCCAAAGCATCTTCTTAATCCTCTGGCAACGTTATATTCTCCTCCGCCTTCCCAAGCACGAAAGCTGCGGGCGGTTTTAATCCTTCCCTCACCGGGATCAAGCCTGAGCATAATTTCACCAAGTGAAATTTCGTCAAACATACAGTCCTCTTTAGGTCTTAATTTTAAGTCCATTTTAATTCCTCCGTCATTTATTCAAAATTAAAATATTTAACAGCATTATTGTAGCAAATGCCCTGAACAATCTCCTTCAGGATATCCTCGTCATAAGCATACCAGCCATCCTCCACCCATCTGCCGATGAGTGAGCACATAATACGGCGGAAATACTCGTGCCTGCCGTATGATGTAAAGGAACGTGAGTCCGTTTCCATACCCACAAACTTGCCAAGCACACCCAGATTGCCAAGGGTTTTCATCTGATTTGTCATACCGTCCATTGTGTCAAGGAACCACCAGGCAGGGCCGAACTGAATTTTTGACTGAGCATCTGATGACTGGAAATTACCAAGCATTGTGCCTAACACGGTGTTATCCTTATCATTAAGGTTAAAGAGTATGGTTTTCGGAAGCTTATCCTCCCTGTTAAGCGCGTCAAGGAAACGTGAAAGCGGCTGAGCAATCTCACAGTCACCCACGGAGTCAAAGCCTGTGTCGGCACCGAGCTTATTAAACATAAGGGTATTATTATTTCTCATTGCACCGATATGAATTTCCATAGCCCAGCCAAGCTGATGATACTTTTCACCCAAAGCGAGCAAAACAGGTGTTCTGTATTTATCACATTCCTGAAGGGTGATTTTCCCGCCGCTCATTGCGCGTGAAAAAATATCCTCTATCTCATCATCACTTGCAATTGCATATGGCGGATAATCAAATGCCTGGTCGGAAATACGGCAGCCCACGCTGTGAAAATAATCAGCCCTTTTGAGAAGAGCAGTTATAACATCCTTATAGCTTTTTATTTCCATATCTGCTGACTCTGACAAGGCATTTATATAATCGGCAAAGCCGTCAAGATGAGCGTTCAGTGCTCTGTCAGGTCTAAAGGAAGGAAGAACCTTACAGTCAAAGCCCTTAACATCCTTCAGCAGCTTGTGGTATTTTAAATCATCAATTGGGTCATCGGTTGTGCATACATATTTTACATTGCTTTTTGCAATCAGGCTCTGCGGTCTGAAATCGCCCTTGGCAATGGCGTCATTTGCCCTGTCAAATATGTCATTAGCAGTTTTTGCATTAAGCGGTGTATCTATACCAAAATAACGCTGTAGCTCAATATGAGCCCAGTGATAAAGAGGATTACCAATGCAATACTGAAGAGTATATCCGAATTTTTGGAATTTCTCTCTTGGAGTGGCGTCGCCTGTACAATATTTTTCCTCAACTCCACAGCTCCTCATTGCCCTCCACTTATAGTGGTCGCCGGAAAGCCAGAGCTGAGAAATATCCCTGGGAGGTTTATTTTCATAAATTTCCTTTGGGCTTAAATGGCAGTGATAGTCGCAAATGGGCATATCCTCTGCATATTCGTGAAAAAGCTTTTTCGATACATCGGTATCTAAAAGGAAATCCCTGTCCATAAAACTTTTCATAATGTCTTCCTTAAAAATTATTCTCTATTTTTTCACTGTAATTATATACCTATATTCTTGTCAATGCAACAGTAAAATATTGCAATTATACATTATTTTCTGTGTGAGCAAATATAAAAAAAGCGGTGTGAAAAACACACCGCTTTTGCAGTTATTAGTCAGCTGTGTAAGGAAGAAGTGCAACGTGTCTTGCTCTCTTAATAGCTGTGGTAAGCTCTCTCTGATGCTTTGCACAGGTACCTGTTACACGGCGTGGGAGAATTTTTGCTCTTTCGGAAACAAATCTCTTAAGTCTTGTAACATCTTTGTAGTCGATTTCTTCAACCTTTTCAACACAGAAAACGCAAACCTTCTTACGACCCTTGCGTGGTCCGTTGGCTTTATTGTATGCCATAGTTAGTTTCCTCCTTTAAAATGGTAAATCGTCGTCATCGTCAACGATTTCTTCAAAATCCGAATTGTCAGCACTTGCATAGCTTGGTGCAGGCTGAGAGAATGCAGCGTTAGTTGTTCCGCTTTCTGCCTTAGAGCCGCAGAATGATACGTTGTTGGCAACAACTGTAACAGACTTTCTTTTATTTCCGTCCTTATCGGTAAAATTGTCTGTCTGGATTGAACCCTCAACAGCAATCATTGAACCCTTATGAAAATAACGTGAAACAAATTCGGCAGTTTGACGCCAAGCGGTAACATCAATGAAATCTGCACGTCTTTCCTCGCCCTTTGCCTGATACTGTCTGTCACAGGCAATCTGAAAGCTGATAACGGAAAGACCGTTTGATGTTGTTCTGAGTTCAGGCTCATAAGTTAATCTGCCCATAAGTACAACAGAATTAATCATTACTTACCCTCCATTACTCACCCTTAGCGACAATCAGTGAACGAAGAACACCGTCAGTGATGTTAATTACACGGTCAAGCTCTGCAGGGAAGCTTTCGTCACAAGCAAAGTTGATAACCATATAATAGCCCTCGTTCTCGTAGTTGATTGGATAAGCCAGCTTACGCTTGCCCCATGTTTCAACTTCGCCGAGAGTGCCATTCTTGCTGATAAGGTCAGTGAACTTTTCTCTGAGTCTTTCAACATTCTCTTCTCCGTTTGCAAGAGAGAAAACTAATACGATTTCGTAATTCTTTAATGCCATTCTTCAGCACCTCCTTTTGGTCTTTTGGCCTATGCTCCACGGCATAGACAAGGATTGCCCTTGTAATCAAAGGCTTAGATATTATAGCAAATAGAATTTGCATTGTCAACAATTTTTTGTACAAGTTATTTTAAAATAACCTACAGTTCAATTAATACATTCAAAACATCAATAATGTTTTCAATGGTGGGTACATCCTGCCTTAAGCCCTGATTTTTAAACCATCCGTAATTCATACGCACTGCCTTCATACCGGCATCAAGGGCGCCTTTAATATCATTTATCGGGTGGTCACCCACGTAAACACATTCCTCAGGCTTTATTCCCAGCCTTTCAGCCGTATAAATGAAAATCTCAGGGTCAGGCTTATGAACACCTAAATCACCGCTTACAACAACAATATCACAAAAGGGTCTTAATCCGCTGGTGTCCATTTTATGATTTTGCAGGATAGAGGGCCCGTTTGTAATCACGCCAACCAAATATCCCCTTTTTTTCAGCTCCTCAAGCAATTTTTTTGACTGAGGGAATATAACATTATGGTCGCCGAATTTTGTATCATAGTGATTTGCCAGAACCTTATTTGACGGTGAGTCGCTCCAACCCCAGCTTTTTATCAAATTGGAATACCACTCCTCACGGTTAACATAACCGCCGTTACCGGTAATTCTCATTTCCTCTTTTCTTTTCTCCGCCTCGTCATTACTGATATCGGGACAGAAATCGGAAAGAAAGGTATCCATATATTTTTCAAATGCGGCAGTTCTGTCCTGCAGTGTTTCATCAAAATCAAATAATACTGCTTTTATCATAATTAAGTTGCTCTTTTAGTTCATCAAGCGATGAAAACTCCTTTTCTTCTCTTAAATACCTGACAAGCTCAATTCTTACATTTTTATCATAAAGATTGCCGTTGTAGTTAAAAATATGTGTTTCCGCCAAGGGTATATCAACCTTCCATGTGGGACGTATACCGACATTGGTAAAGGATTTATAGCTTTTATCACCGATAAATGTCAGGCTTTCATAAACGCCGAATTTAGGAACGATAAGCCCTGACGGTAAATGCTGATTTACTGTGGGAAAGCCGATTGTTCTGCCCCTTTTATCTCCGCCGATAACCTTAGACTCAAAGGTAAAATTATATCCCAGCATTTCATTTGCCTGCTTAATTTCACCTGAGGACACTGCCCTTCTTATTCTTGTGGAGGAAATGGGCTCGCCTTCAAAATCAAGATGCTCCAAAATTCTTACCCAGATATCCCTGTCCTCAAGATATTTTCTAAGGTCTATTGCTGTCCAGCCGGCATTTCTACCGAATCTGAAATTAAAGCCGCAGAGAATCATACCTGCATTAAACTTACCCAGCAGTATTTTTTCAATAAATTCCTCACCCTGCATATTTTTAAGCTCTTCAAAATCAGCAAATACGGTATTTGGAAAACGCTTTTCAAAAATACTTTTCTGAAGCAGAGAAAACCTATTGTTAACGCAGTAGACAATTACATTGTCGGCACCTGTTACAACAGTTTGGTGGGCACGGTGCATACCGTCAAAATCACCCAGCGCAACAGCTATTCTTTTTTCATTGTTAAAATTATTACTCATACTAATCTCGTCTGACTAAAAGTTTTTTTACCGAAAGCTCCTGCTTTTGATTATCCGCCTCTCCCAAGCCTAAAAACAATCCGTCGGGAGAATAAACCCTGTAAATACCGTCATTAAGTCTTGACCTGAGCCTATCAAGTGAAAGAGCCCCGCCGTTTGAAAAACGCCTTGCCTGTGCAGGTGAAACATAAGCCTTTCCATAGGCTTCAAACAGCTTTTCCACATCAACAATCAAATCATCAAAGGGTATTCCGTTATCCCTGCGATACTGCAGCTCCTTAACGGTGACACAGCTTTCCAAGGAAAAACCCATTGCAAGAGTACGTGTAAGGCTTGTCATTACAGCCCCACAGCCTAATGATCTGCCGATATCGTCAATAAGAGTCCTTATGTATGTACCCTTTGAGCATACTGTATCTATAACATATTCACCGTCGGAATAATCCACAAGCTCCAGCTTTTTTATCTCGACCTGCCTTGGCTGACGTTCAACCTCAACACCCTTTCGTGCCAGGTCATAAAGCCTTTGACCGTCAACGGATACTGCGGAATACATAGGCGGAACCTGTGATATAACCCCTCTGAAGGAATCAAGCACCTTTTCCACGTCCTGCCTTGACGCAGTAACCTCATACTCGCCTGTAGCTTTGCCTGTAATATCAAGAGTGTCTGTGGTTTTGCCCAAAACAAAGCCTGCACGATAACCCTTATCACTGTCCGGCAGAAAATCCAAAAATCTTGTGGCTCCCCCCAGCATAACAGGCAAAACACCTGTTGCCATTGGGTCAAGGGTACCTGTATGGCCTGCCTTGCGCTCACCTGTGATACCGCGCACCTTGGCAACAACACCGAAAGAGGTAATGTCCTTATCCTTATTAACACAAATTATTCCTGTCATTTAAGAATTCTCCGCATTTTTCAACAAGTCTTTCCCTTGCCTCTTTTACACTGCAGTCAAATCTGCAGGCAGCAGCCTGGGCATGACCTCCGCCGCCGAAGGATTTTGCCAGCTCAGCGGCATTAACGCTTTCAAATGTGCGTATTGACGCCTTGCTGGTTCCGTCAGGCTTTTCCCTGATAGTAATACCGATTTCCACGCCCTCAATCTGCCTTGTCAATGGTGCAATAGCCTCCGTCTCCTGCTCATTGGAGCCTGTAAGGCGGTACATTTCCTGTGTAATTGTGATAACGGCAACACGCTCATTTTCATAAAAGCGCATAGAATCAAGGGCAAGTCTTTCCAGTCTTGCATATGTTTTTGTTTTTGTTTCAAACATAATTCTGTTGATTTTGCCGTTATCCGCTCCCAAATCAATAAGCTCTGCCGCGGCGCGATAGGTATCTGCTGTGGTTGACGCATAGCGAAAACAGCCTGTGTCGGTGGTAAGTCCGGTATAAAGACAGCCTGCAATTTTTTCGTCTATCTCCGCACCCAGCTCCTTAATAACCTCCAGCATAAGCTGGCAAGCCGCCGGAACATCCTTAAGCAAAAGATTGTCAGCATATTCCGTATTGGTTGAATGATGGTCAATACACATATCAATGTGATATTGTCCGTCAAGGTCACCCAGCAGATTTGGTGTGGCAACGTCAACTGCCACAACGTAATCCTGCTTGAATTTTATAGGTGCAATATCGTCATACAGATAGCTGTATTTTTTAGGTATTTCGTCTGCGTTTATAACAGCGCAGATTTTGCCTATTTTCATAAGAGCGCGGCAAAGTGCAAAGCCACTGCCCAAGGTGTCACCGTCGGGATGGGCATGGGTTAAAATTAAAATATTATCCTGCTTTGACAAAATGTCCGCACATTGTTTAACATCAATTCTCATTGTTTAATTCCCTGATTTTTTCAAAAAGGTCCATACCCTTTTCAATAGAATCATCTGCAATAAATTTTAATTCAGGGCTTTTGCGGAGA
>CAMBQD010000033.1 GCA_945869905.1 uncultured Clostridia bacterium
TTGCAGACGATATCCTCGTCCTTTGCACATTCGCCCACAATCATACCCTCGTATACCTCAACACCGGGACCGACAAAAAGCCTGCCCCTGTCCTGAGTGTTCCAAAGTCCATAGCCGGTGGTTGTGCCTGTTTCGTGAACAACGATAGAGCCGCGGCTCCTTGTGGCAATTTCGCCCTTGTATTCCTCATATCCCACAAAAAGCTGGTTCATAATGCCGTTGCCGTTGGTGTCTGTAAGAAATTCGGAGCGGTAGCCGATAAGACCTCTTGAAGGAATTTTTATTTCAAGGTGAGTCATACCTGTTGAACGTGTGTCCATATTTTCAATTTCGCCCTTGCGTGAGCAAAGCTTTTCCATAACAACGCCCACGTATTCCTCGGGTACTTCAATGATAGCAAGCTCCACAGGCTCAAGTGCTTTTCCGTTTTCGTCCTTCTTCATAATTACCTGAGGACGTGAAACCTGAAATTCGTAATTTTCTCTTCTCATTGTTTCAATAAGGATTGAAAGGTGCAGCTCGCCCCTGCCGGATACCTTAAAGGTGTCCATTGAATCGGTTTCCTCAACACGCATTGAAACGTTTGTTTCAACCTCTTTAAAGAGCCTGTCACGGAGATTACGTGAGGTTACGTATTTGCCCTCACGTCCTGCAAAGGGTGAGTCGTTTACAATAAAGTTCATTGATATGGTCGGCTCGTCAATTTTTACAAACGGTAAAGCCTCCACACATTCAGGGTCACAGGCAGTTTCACCAATATTAAGGTCGGCAACGCCTGCAACGCATATAAGGTCACCGAATTTCGCCTGTGTGCAGTCTACTCTTTTCAGCCCTTCAAACTGATACATTTTTGAAAATTTGATATTTTCCTGTGTGCCATCCTGCTTGCACAGAACATAAGGTGTGTTGACCTTAACAGTACCTCTTTCAACTCTGCCTACACCTATTCTGCCCACATAATCGTCATATTCAAGAGATGAAAACAGAATTTGTGCAGGGCCCTCCATATCGCCCTCAGGTGATGGAATGTGCTCCAAAATTGCGTCAAGCAAAGGACGCATATCACCCTCACGCACATTGGGATCAAGGCTGGCATAGCCGTCCCTTGCAGATGCGTATATCACAGGAAATTCAATCTGGTCATCGTCTGCGCCAAGCTCTATAAACAGGTCAAGCACCTCGTCGATAACCTCCTCGGGTCGTGCGCCCTCGCGGTCAACCTTATTCACAACAACAAGGGGCTTTTTATGTAAGCCCAGTGCCTTTTTAAGCACAAAGCGTGTTTGGGGCATACAGCCCTCAAAGGCGTCAACCAGCAAAAGCACACCGTCAACCATTGTTAAAATACGCTCAACCTCACCGCCGAAATCCGCGTGGCCCGGTGTGTCAACAATGTTTATTTTTGTGTCCTTGTAGTGAATTGATGTGTTCTTGGAAAGGATTGTGATACCGCGTTCTCTTTCCAAATCATTGGAGTCCATAACCCTTTCGGCAACCTCCTCGTTGTCACGAAAGATGCCGCTTTGGTGCAGCATTTCGTCAACAAGGGTGGTTTTTCCGTGGTCAACGTGGGCAATAATTGCAATGTTTTTTATATCATTTCTTGTACTCAAAATTCATCACCAGCTTAATTTTGTTTTGCAATTTTAAATCCGTCACGCAGTGCAACAGTTCTGTTAAATACAGGCATATCCTCTGTTGAGTCCTTGTCCTTGCAGAAATATCCGTTTCTCATAAACTGATATTTTGCACCAACCTCACAGTCTGCAATTGCTTTTTCAACATAGCCCTTTGCAATAACAAGTGAGTCTGGGTTAAGGTTATCCTCAAAGGAACTTACACCCTCCTCATCACTTGGATTTTCCACATTAAACAATCTTTCGTAAAGTCTGATTTCAGCAGGACGGCTGTCCTCTGCGGATACCCAGTGGATTGTACCCTTAACCTTCCTTCCGTCAGGTGCGTCACCGCCCAGAGTTTCAGGGTCGTAGGTGCAGTGAACACAGCAAACCTCGCCGTTTTCGTCCAAATCATAGCCTGTGCAGGTGACAAAATACGCCTTATAAAGTCTTACCTCATTGCCTACAAAAAGACGTCTGTACTTTTTGATAGGCTCAATCATAAAGTCGTTTCTTTCAATCCACAGCTCCTTTGAAAACGGCATTGTCCTTGAGCCGTATTCAGGGTGATCGGGATGATATTCACACTCAATATCCTCTGTTTTATCATCAGGATAATTGTCAATAACAAGCTTTACAGGGTCGATAACAGCCATTGCCCTTGGAGAGCTTGCACCCAGATTATCACGAACGCAAGCCTCAAGCAAAGCAAAATCAATAACACTGTAAGCCTTTGAAACGCCTATTCTTTCACAGAAATCACGGATTGCCTCTGCAGGATATCCCCTTCTTCTCATACCGCTGAGGGTTGCCATTCTCGGATCGTCCCAGCCGGAAACAATTCCGTCCTGAACAAGCTTAAGGCACTTCCTTTTTGAAGTAAGGGTGTAGTTAAGATTCATTCGTGCAAATTCTATTTGACGGGGCTTTTCCCATTCAATAAGCTCGTTTACAAACCAATCATAAAGAGGCCTGTGATTTTCAAATTCAAGGGAGCAGAGGGAATGGGTTACACGCTCATATGCGTCTGACAGGGGATGAGCAAAGTCATACATTGGGTATACGCACCATTTGTCGCCTGTTCTGTGGTGATGTGCATACATAATTCTGTAAATTATCGGGTCGCGCATATTGAGATTAGGTGATGCCATATCAATTTTTGCGCGCAGTACCATTGAGCCCTCCGGAAATTCACCGTCAGTCATACGCTTAAACAGGTCAAGGTTTTCCTCAATGCTCCTGTCCCTGTAGGGCGAATTTTTGCCCGGCTCGGTAAGAGTACCTCTGTATTCTCTCATTTGCTCCGGAGTAAGCTCACAGACAAATGCCTTGCCGTTTTTAATAAGCTTGATTGCACATTCGTAGATAAAATCAAAATAGTCTGAGGCATAGTAAACATTATCCCAATTAAAGCCCAGCCACTTGATGTCCTCCATTATTGCGTCAACATATTCGGTATCCTCTTTGGTAGGGTTTGTGTCGTCAAGACGAAGGTTGCAAACGCCGTTATACTTTTCCTTAACGCCGAAATTGATGCAAATAGCCTTGGCATGACCGATATGCAGATAGCCGTTTGGCTCAGGAGGAAAACGAGTCTGGATTTTGGAATACTTGCCCTCTGCCAAATCCTCATCTATAAAATCGTGGATAAAATTGGAGTTTACAATTTCTTCCTTTTCGGTATTTTTTACATCAGCCATCATTTTACCTCCTCATAATGCTTGATTGCGTTTTCAATTCTGTTTTTCACTCTGTCTTCCCCAAGCAGAGCAGTGATTGCATAAAGGTCAGGAGTGTTAGTCCTGCCGGTAAGGGCAACACGTATCACTGTTGAAACATCGCCTACGTGTCCCTTAAATGCGTCGGGATTTTGCTTATATTCCTTAACATTTGGGGTACAGCCTACAGGCTCACATATTGCCTTGATTTTGTTAAACCAGCTGTCCTTGTCGTCACTGATATCAACAACATCCTTATAAAGCCTTAACACCTCTGCCGCAAGCTGTGGTGTTGCATTGCCTGTCAGATCATAATTTTCCTTAAATGTTTCGTCATACATATAGCTGATATAGTCCGGAATGTCAGACCATTTGGCTATATCCTTTCTGGGCTTTTTGTTGCCCCGGTCAATGTTGAGAACCGCAGTGGCATATGCCTTGTCCTTGCCGTAAAGCTTGGCAAGCTCCTCGTTATATTCCTCTGCCCACTGATTTGAAAGCTCAAATACCTCTTCGGCGCTCATTTGACTTATAACATTTTTTGAAACGTCTGTCAGCTTAACAAGGTCAAACAGTGCACCGGATACAGACATTTTTTTGAGATTAAAGGGAAAGGAGTTTATATCCGCGTCTTTATTAACTCTCCTCCAATCCTCAAAATTGGAGTTCATAATGGTCATCATATATTCGTTAACCGCTTGGGCAGGAAAGCCCTCCTGCCTGTAGTAGGTAACTGCAAGCTCAGGGTCCTTACGCTTGGAAAGCTTGCGCTTGTTGCCGTTTTCCTCCTTCATAAGAGGTGCTACGTGGGCATACTTAACAGGCTTGAAGCCAAGACAACGGAAAAGCTGAAGATGCAGCGGCACCGATGCAATCCACTCATCACCCCTTATAACATGGGTGGTGTGCATTAAATGGTCGTCAATAACGTGGGCAAAGTGATATGTTGGAATGCCGTCTGTTTTAAGCAGTACCACGTCAATTGTATTTTCCGGCATTTCAATTTTGCCCTTAATCATATCGTCAAAATAGCATTTCTTTTCAATGTCGCCGGGGGATTTGAGTCTTAATGTCCAGCTTTTGCCCTGAGCAATGCTTTTTTTTATTTCATCAAGTGTAAGATTACGGCACCTTGCATATTTTCCGTAATAGCCCTTTGTGTCCTCATTTTCCTGCTGAGCCCTTATTTCCTCCAGCTCCTCGGCAGAGCAGAAGCAGGGATAAGCAAGTCCTTGCTCCACAAGTGCTTTTGCATATGTCTGATAAATCTCTTTTCTTTGGCTTTGAACATAAGGGGCGTAAATACCCTTTTGCGAGCCGTCAATCATAACGCCCTCGTCAGCAGTTATGCCAAATGATTTAAGCCCCTCCAGCATTATTTCAACTGCGCCGTCAACCTTGCGCTTTTGGTCTGTGTCCTCAACCCTTACATAAAACACGCCGTCGGTTGCCCTTGCGGTTTTGTATGCCACTGTGCAGGTAAAAAGATTGCCAAGATGAAGAAAGCCTGTGGGGCTGGGTGCAAATCTTGTTACTCTTGCACCCTCCTTTAAATCTCTTGGGGGATAAAGCTCCTCATAAAACTGAGGGGCTTTGTCAATATTCGGGAAAAGTAAATCTGCAAGTTCCTTATAATTCGTCATATTTTTCACCTATGTATATAAAATCACAAGATATTATCGCACATATTATGTAATTAATCAATATAAAATATTTATATTTTGTTGAAAAAATTATTCTATTGTGTTAAATTATTTTTATTACATTTGTACGGAGGATTGATATGGAGCTGCCAAAGGACCCGTTTATGCTTATGAGCTTCATTAACCTTAAGCTAAGGGATTATTATTCTGATTTAGACGAGCTTTGTGAGGATTTGAATATTGATAAGAAGCTGCTTTGCGAAGCCCTTGCAAAAGCAGGCTTTGAATACAGCGAGGAAAATAACAAATTTTGGTAAAATTTTAGAAATTTACTATTGACAAAATTGAAAATATGAGTATAATCAAATTGTAATCAATACAAATTAAAAATGATTACAAAGTGGTGATGATTTGAACACAAGAGATATTGCAGGCCTGTTTAAAGAAAAAGGGCTAAAGGCAACACCTCAGCGTATAGCTGTTTACAGCTTTTTACTGCAAAATCATATTCATCCTGATGTGGACACTGTTTACAGAAGTATGAAAAAGGATAATCCGTCCTTTTCAAAAACTACTGTTTACAACTGCCTTCAGGCATTGGCGGACTGCGGTCTACTGATACCGGTAAGAATTGACAGTGACAAAATCAGGTACGATGCGGACACGGATTTTCACGGCCATTTCAGGTGTGAAAAATGCGGCAGAATATTTGATTTTAAATGCAGTGAGGAAAAGGCAACAGGTATTGACGGCTTTAAAATCAATCATAAGGATGTTTATTACAGTGGCATTTGCAACTGTTGTAAATAAATACATTTAACTTAAAGGAGTAGTTATTATGGCTAAAAAGTATTATTGTCCCGTTTGCGGATACGAAAGTGACGAACCAATTGAGTTTTGCCCAATCTGTAAGGCAAAGATGGCAGAAAGAACAGATGACACTCTTGCTTGGGCTGCTGAGCATCAGGTTGGCATCATCGACGGCGTAAGCGAAGAAATCGTACAGGGCCTTCGTGAGAACTTCAACGGCGAGTGCACAGAGGTTGGTATGTACCTTGCAATGGCAAGAGTTGCCCACAGAGAGGGCTATCCGGAAATCGGTCTTTATTGGGAAAAGGCAGCCTACGAGGAGGCAGAGCACGCTGCTAAGTTTGCAGAGATGCTTGGCGAGGTTGTAACAGACTCAACAAAGAAAAATCTTGAAATGAGAGTTGCTGCTGAAAATGGTGCAACAAAGGGCAAGACTGACCTTGCTAAAATGGCTAAGGAGCAGGGACTTGACGCTATCCATGACACAGTTCACGAGATGGCTCGCGACGAGGCTCGTCACGGTAAGGCATTTGAGGGTCTTCTTAACAGATATTTCGGTTAATTTTTCTAAAAAAGCAGAGAGGGTACGGAGTTTTCGGCTTCGTACCTTTTTTCTTGCATATGGTGGTAATTTGTGCTATTATGTTTTTCAGAAAAATTTAAGGAGGATTTGTATACAATGAAAGTAGAAATTTCCGACAGCATAAAATACATTGGCGAAAGTGTTTATGACCTTGACCTTTTTGAAAGTCAGTACATAGTACCAAATGGTATGGCATATAACTCATATGTTATCCTTGATGATAAAATTGCAGTGATGGATACGGCTGATATTATTGTTAAGGATAAGTGGCTTGATAATTTGCAGGCTGTGCTTAACGGCAGAACTCCGGACTATCTTGTTATTCAGCATCTTGAGCCTGACCATTCAGCAAATATCAAGGCGGTTACAGACCTTTATCCTGATGTAAAAATCGTTTGCTCTGCAAAGGCTAAGGCTATGCTGCCGCAGTTTGCAGATGTTAATATGGAAAATGTTATTGATAAAAAAGAGGGCGAAACTCTTGAGCTTGGCTCCCATACTCTCACATTTGTTATGGCACCTATGGTTCACTGGCCTGAGGTAATGATGTCCTATGAAAGCAGTGAAAAGGTGCTTTTCTCAGCCGATGCCTTTGGTAAATTCGGTGCTCTTGATGCAGATGAGGGCTGGTCCTGTGAGGCAAGAAGATATTATTTCAATATCGTTGGCAAATACGGTGCACAGGTGCAGGCAGTACTTAAAAAAGCGGCAGGTCTTGATATTAAGACAATATGTCCTCTTCACGGTCCGATACTTACAGATACAATTCCGCAGGTGCTTGACCTTTACAATACGTGGTCATCATATGAGCCGGAGGATGAGGGTGTTTTTATTGCCTACGCATCAATTCACGGCAACACAGCCAAGGCGGCTGAAATGATGAAAGAAATTCTTGAGAAAAAGGGTTGCCCAAGGGTTGCTATCGCCGATTTGTCAAGAGACGATATTGCCGAGTGTGTGGAGGACGCCTTCAGACACAGCACACTGCTTTGCATGGCGTCAAGCTATGACGGCGGAGTATTTGCGCCTATGTCTGATTTTATTCATCATCTTAAGAGCAAGGCTTTCCAGAACAGAAGGGTTGCTTTTGTAGAAAACGGCTCATGGGCTCCAACCGCCGCAAAAACAATGAGGGCAGAATTTGAGCAGATGAAAAATATTACCTTTGTGGGTGATACGGTTACAATAAGAACCACGGTTAAAGACGCGGATATTGCCGCACTTGAAAAGCTGGCAGACGAGATAAAATAATAGCCGATTAAACTCCTCTTAACCGAGGAGTTTTTTCTTTATTTGACAAATTACGTCATTTGTATTATTATGTCGTTGAAAATAAGTAACAACGGAGCATTGTTATGATAACTGTTTATAAAAATGCCGATTTTATTACCCTAAACAGCCATAATGATATTTGTTCGGTTATGGTGGTAAACGGCAAGGAAATTGTGTATGTTGGCTATAATACACCCTTGTGTTATGATGACGCCAAGGTGGTTGATTTACACGGCGGATATGTTATTCCGCTTATTAACGATATGGTTTATTATGACATTTCCCACGCACATTGCAAGGTTTTGCAGGAGGGGGAAAGGGCAGATTTTATAGTCATTGACAGAAATGTTTTAAAGGAAAGAAATCCTCAGATACTTGAGGTGTACAAAAAGGGCAAGAAAAAGCTGTAATATAATTTTAACGGCACTGCTGATGCAGCGCCGTTTTTTCTGCGGCATTTTTCACTTTGATTCGTGACAAGCCCTTTGCTTATATAATCTGTTAGGGTAGGCAATGAAGAGTAATCCGAACCTGCCAAAAATACAGTATTAAAGCGACTTTTGTATTTTTCACTGTTGCCTTGCGCCGGCAAGGCTTCCATCTCAAAATCCAAAATTCATCTTTACTTCAAGCATTTTTGGTCTGCGAGTTTAAATTGTGCTGATTTGTTCTTAATCAAGGCATAAAAACGCAGGAATACTTTATGTATTCCGAGTATTTTTAACACAGAGTAAGGGCAAATCAGCCAATTTAAACCACGGTTCGGATTGCTCTTCATTGC
>CAMBQD010000034.1 GCA_945869905.1 uncultured Clostridia bacterium
GATTCCCTGCAGGCATTACCCCTTTATACTCTGTTTCAGATGGCAAAGTTCGGTTTGTTTGAAAGAATAGATATTCTGTTTATTTCCTTCTGGATTTTCGGAATTTTCATAAAGGCGGTTATGCTTATCTATTGCTCGGGCATATCATTTTCACCGCTTAAAAAAAGCACAAAGTGTGTTGTTTCCTCGGTGCTTGCACTGGCGGCGGCAATAGTCCTTACCGAGCTTGTTCAGGTAAGCAGTATTTCGCCCATTGTTTATGCGGTTTTGTTTTCCCTTTTCTGTGTGGTAATTCCACTGCTGACTCTTATTTTTAAGAAAAGAAATCTTGGTGATGAGCTTGTCGAAAAGTTTTAAAATAATTGTATCGGTTGTCCTTATGGGTGTTATGCTTTCCGGATGTATGAAAACAGTGCATTTAAAGGATTTGGTAGTGGTTGAGGGCTTTGGTATTGACTCAAGGGAGGATAAGGTAGGTATAACCGTTCAAACCCTGAACACTGCCACCGTCACCAACGGCGAATCACCCAAGGGCAACATTACCCTTAATACCGACGATAAGGGAGATACCATTGTGGACGCCGTTGCAATGCTTTCAAAAAAGTTTTCAAAAAATCTGTTTTTCGGTCAGAACAAAATAATTATTTTCGGCAGAGAGGTTGCGGAAACAGATTTTGAAAAGAATTTGGATTATTTTCTGCGTTCCTCCGATTCCCGTCCCGATGTGGCAGTGTGCCTGTCCGATTCCACTGCCAAGGAAATACTTGAAAGCAAGGAAAATGACGCCCATATACCAAGTGAAAATATTGTGAGCCTTTTAAAAACAGGGCAGGATTCAGGCGTTGGAGCATATGTTTTAACCAATGAGCTTTTGAATATGTATTCGGACAAAACCACGGATATATATTTGCCTGTCATAAAAAAGGAAAAGGACAGCGACAGTGTTCAGCTAAAGGGAATAGGTCTTTTTAACAAGAACAGGCTTGTCTATGTTACGGATGATGAGGAAACAATGGGCTTTCTTTTTATTTCAGGCAAAATAAAGGATTGTACGGTTCAGTTTGTTGACGGGGAATTAGGTCACGTGGGAGTGGAAGTATCCCATATGAAAATAAAAAAGTCGGTTAAAATCATTGACGGTAATATTAATTTTCAGGCTTGTGTAACGGCAAGGATAATGATTGACGAGGTTGAAAAGGGTATTATTACAAGCCTTGACGAAGAAAAAATCAAACGTATATGCACAGGCACTGAAAATGAAATTACAAGGCTGTGCCAAAAGGCGTTTGCCGCCTGTGTTGACAATAACAGCGATGCACTTAGGGTGGGCGAATATCTTGCAAAGGACAGCCCTAAATCATACGATAAGCTTTCAGATGAATGGGACACTTATTTTAAAACAGTAAAGCCGCTTATAAGCGTAAATACCCAAATAAAGAAAATCAGCGACAATACCCAATTAGATTAACGCACTGCCTGAAAATTGTTACCATTTCCTCACTGCTGCTTTCGGTGGGGCGGGCAAAGCACACTATGGCGGGAATTAAAATTGTAAGAGCAAGCATAATCACGTATACAATAAGTATTTTTTTCAAATTGTCACCTCCTTGACTTTGCTCTAATAAAATTGTATAATGTTAAGATATAATAACTTTTTTCTGTTAACAAACTACAGTATGTAGCCGGTGCGGCATTATTACGGCTACGGAAAGGAGAATACAATGGCTGCAAATTATATCTCACCTATTTCTATGGACGCCCTTTCAAGTTTATGCTCAGAACTTGACAAGAATAACTCAATCAAAAAAACAGACTATGAAAAATATCACGTTAAAAGGGGCCTTAGAAACAGCGACGGCACAGGCGTTATGGCAGGTCTTACCCGTATTTGCTCAGTTGAGGGTTATTATATTCTCGACGGTGAAAGAATACCTAAGGAAGGCAAGCTTTCCTACAGAGGCTATGATATAAACGATATCGTCAGTGCTTGTATAAAGGATGACCGTTTCGGATTTGAAGAGGTGGCATGGCTTCTCCTTTTCGGTGAATTGCCCACAGAACAGCAGCTTATCAGTCTGCGTGAGGTAATTGCCGAGTGCAGGGCTTTGCCTGACGAGTTTGTTGAGGATATGATTATGAAAAATCCCTCAAAGGATATTATGAACAAAATGGCACGCTGTGTTATGATGCTTTATTCCTTTGACGAAAATCCAGATGATATATCCATACCAAATGTTCTTCGTCAGTCACTGCAGCTTATTGCCCAGATGCCCACAATTATGAACAGTGCATACCAGGTTAAGCGCCGTGCTTTTTATAATAAGACCATGTTCCTGCACCCAATCCGCAAGGAACAGGCAACAGCCGAGTATATCCTTAATCAGCTCAGACCTGACAGGAAGTTCACTCATGATGAGGCAAGGCTGCTTGACATCTGTCTTATGCTCCACGCCGACCACGGCGGCGGTAATAACTCCACCTTTTCCACAAGAGTTCTCACCTCCAGCGGTACTGATACATATTCGGCAATTACAGCCGGCATCGGTTCGCTTAAGGGCCCGCGTCACGGCGGTGCAAACCTGAGGGTTTCCGCTCAGATGCGTGAAATTATGGAGGTGCTTCCCGATTCAACCGACCCATCACAGGTTAAGGATTATCTCGTTAAGATACTTAATAAGGAGGCAGGGGATAAGTCAGGCCTTATTTACGGTATGGGACACGCGGTTTATACAAAGTCCGACCCCCGTGCAGTAATCCTTAAGGAAAATGCAAGGAAGCTTGCATATGAAAAAGGCTTTGAAAAGGAATTTAAAACCCTTGAAAATATTGAGTTTTTAACCCCTCAGGTGTTTAACGAGGTTAAAGGTGTGGATAAGGTTATGTGCGCCAATGTTGACCTTTATTCAGGGCTTGTTTACAAGGTGCTTGGCATACCTGAGGACTTGTACACCCCTCTTTTTGCTACTGCAAGAATTACAGGCTGGTGTGCTCACAGGCTTGAGGAGCTGTCATCAGGCGGCAAAATTATGCGTCCTGCCTATAAGAGCGTCAGCCATACCAAAAAGTTTGTTGACATTTCTCAAAGAAAAGAAAAATAACAGTTAGGAGAACAATAAAGTGCAAAAGACAAGAGCAAAAATATCTGTTATATTGATGATAATAACAGTAATTGCCGCTTGTGTTTTGCACTTTTTTCAGCTTTATTATCCAATTGACACGGCAATTTCTTCGCCTGAAAAAATAATTTTCAGTCCATATTCTGTATATTTGCTGATGCTTTTGGGCTTCACTTTTTCTGCAGCCTATTCCTTTTCGGAGGAGCTTGATGCGGTAACATTTGATTTTTCACAGCATAAAAGCAGTATATATTTATCATCCATAGCATTGGCATTTGCCTTTTTTTATGATTTTATACATCAGGCGTACAACTGCTATTCATATGCCTCAAAGGTGGCGTTTATTGAATATGCTTACATAATTCCGCTGGGTGCTTCAAGCGCATTTGCACTCCTTAGTAGCTTTTATTATTTTGCCTTTGCAACCACGGCAAAAAACGTTAATGACGACTTCAGAAATTTTACTCTCCTGCATTTTGCCCCTGTGGTATGGGCGTTTTCCAAGCTTTGCACAATAATGTCACGGATTGTTGACGTTAAGCTGAATGTTGAGATTTGCTGCGAGTTTGTGCTTTTGTGTGTGATACTGGCATTTATTTTCAGTATGATATCTGCGGTGGACAGGAAAAATCAGCCTGTCACAAGGCTATTTGTCTTTTCCTCTGCTTCGCTGGGTTTTTTATCCTGTGTTGTGGGTATACCAAGGCTGATACTTAATATTATTCAATTCGGCGACGGGTCGGCACAGTCCGATTTTTCCCCCATAACCTACATAATTATGGGCGCTTTTTCCGTCACTCTTTTAGCTGACATAAAAAAGCGAAGTAAAATACAACAAAGGGATATATAACATTGTTTTTAGATAATTTGAAAACCATAGGCACACAGGTACTTATATTGTATCTGATTGCAGGCATAGGCTTTGTAACGGATAAAACAGGAATATTTAAAAAGGCTGACGGCAAAAGACTTATTGATTTGCTTTTTAATGTGATTTTACCTATTGCCATTATTCATACATTTATGACAATGGAGTATTCTGCCGAGCACATTAAGGGAATTTTGATTGCCTTTGTATGTGCCTTTGCCACACATCTATTCGGTGCAGGTGTATCAATGCTCACCTTCAGAAAAAGGTCACTTAAGGAACGCGGTATATATCATTATGCGATGATTTTGTCCAATGCGGCATTCCTTGCCCTTCCCCTTGCAAAAAGCGTTATCGGCAGTGAGGGTATTTTTTACTGCTCGGTTTATGTTGCTGTTTTTAATATGGTGGCGTTTACACTGGGTATTTATGAAATATCAGGCAGGGAGGCAAAGCTTGATTTTAAAAAGCTTATATTTAATCCGGGTACGATTTCCGTTTTAATCGGCTTGCCCTTGTTCTTTTTACAGCCCTATATACCGTATTTTATAGAGTATCCTATGGAGCTGGTGGGAAACTGTAATTCACCGCTTGCCATGATTGTTTTCGGTACCATTCTTGCCAATTCAAGCTTTAAGAATATGTTTGCCAAAAAGGAAATATATTTTGTGTCGTTCGTAAGGCTTGTGTTTATTCCCCTTTGTATGCTGGGGCTTTTTTATGCCTGCGGTGTAAGAGGTCAGCTTCTTACGGCAATGCTTATTTCTGCCTCTGCCCCTACGGCTACAAACACTGCCATGTATGCCGCAAAATATGACAATGATACCGCCTTAGGCTCTGAGCTTGCGGCACAGTCGTCGGTGCTGTCAGTATTTACAATGCCTGTTATTGTTGCGTTGGCGACGGTTGTGGGATAATTAACTATTTGTAAATTTTATTTTAAATATAATAGACACAAGTTGCGTTACATCTTAAAATGCTTTATAATTAACTTGTTTAGATGGAATGAGATGAGGGAAAAAAGAATATATTTTAAGGGTGATTTAGTTGAAATTAGTAATTGTAATTTTATCAAATAAGGATTTGGCAAAGGTTCTTGCGGCTACAAGTGCTGAGGGCTTTCTTTCAACCAAGATGTCAACATCGGGTCAGTTTCTTGAAGGCGGTCATACTACAATACTTTTCGGAGTTAATGATGACAGGGTTGACCTGCTTTTCGGTATTCTTGAAAAAAATGTTACAAAGCGTGTTGTGAGGCAAACCGGTGTTGAAAGCACAATTGAAGGCTCACTGCTTAAAAAGCCCGTGGACGTGGAGGAATACGGCGCAGTTGCTTTTGTTGTAGATGTGGAGCAGTTCAGAAAGATATAAGTAATATGAAAACCTTAGACTTTATCGGTAACAAAAGAATAGTGAAGCAGCTTGGATGTCTTATTGACTCCGGGCGGTTTCCTCATGCCATTGTTATTGAGGGTGAAAAGGGCTTGGGTAAAAGAACCTTGGCTCGTCTTTTGGCGGCGGCACTTGTTTGCCGCAGTGAAGAAAGGCCCTGTATGGAATGTGCTCAGTGCCGTAAGGCTAAGGAAAAAATACATCCCGATATTTTTGAATACAGTGCCTCAGGCGGTGCAAATTCCTTTCACGTTGACGTTGTTCGCGATGTTATTAAGGATGTGTATATTCAGCCCAATGAGGCAGATTATAAGGTGTATATATTGGGCAATGCGGATTGTATGAACCTGTCCGCCCAAAATGCGCTGTTAAAGGTTTTGGAGGAGCCCCCACAATACGCAGTGTTTATTATGACTGCACAGTCAAAAAGTATGCTGCTTGAAACAGTGCTTTCAAGGTCTGTTTTAGTGGGACTTGAGGGCGTTGATGCTCAGGAGGGCGCCGCCTATATTTCCTCACATTGTGATGATGTTGATTTTAACGATGCAAAAAACGCTCTTGAAATTTTTAACGGCAATATAGGTAAGGCTATAGAAAGCCTTTCAAACGGCAGGGAAAATGAGCTTGCAGGGGTATGCTGTGATATTTGCAGGGGGCTTGTGGATGACAGCGAATACTCTCTTTTGTGTGCCTGCTCGGTGTTTCAGAAGGATAGGGAGTCCGTTGTGTTTGCCTGTGATTTTTTGAAAAACATTTTCAGAGACGCCTTGGTTTTCAGCGATGGCTCGGACTTGCTTTCAGGACAGAGAGAAACGGCAAGGCTGCTTAAAACAAAGCTTACCGGACAAAAACTTATTGACTTAATAAATGTTTGTGATAAACTTAAAGATATGGCAATAATGAATTCCAATAATTCCGTGCTTATAACAAAAATATGCTACAGTTTAAGACAGGCGGCAGGAAGATAAGTTATTGCGTTTTATGTAGTTACGGAGGATTTATAAATGACAAAGGTTGTTGGTGTTCGCTTTAAGGACACAGGCAAGACCTATTATTTTGACCCACAGGGTCTTGATATAAAAAAAGGTCAAACCCTTGTTTTGGAAACAGCAAAGGGTATTGAATGCGGAGTGGCACAGTCAGGCGTAAAAGAGGTGGAGGACAGCGAGGTTGTTCCGCCGCTGAAGCCTGTTAAAAGAATTGCTGATGAATCCGACCTGAAAGTTATTGAAGAAAACAAAAGGCTTGAAAAAGAGGCTTTGGCAGTATGTGCTCAAAAGATTAAAAATCATAATCTTGAAATGTATCTCACAGATGCGGAATATTCCTTTGACAGATCAAAGATAATTTTCTATTTTACCGCCGACGGCAGAGTGGATTTCAGGGAGCTTGTAAAGGATTTAGGCTCCCATTTTCATACAAGGATTGAGCTCAGGCAAATCGGTGTCCGTGACGAAAGCAGGCTTTTGGGCGGGCTCGGCATATGCGGCAGGCCTTTTTGCTGTTCAACCTTTTTGGATGATTTTCATTCTGTTACAATCAAAATGGCAAAGGACCAGGGACTGTCACTGGCTCCCAGCAAAATAAGCGGTACCTGCGGCAGATTAATGTGCTGCCTTAAATATGAGCAAAATTCATATGAGTACCTAAACAAAATAACTCCGAAAAAGAATACGGTTGTGGATTGCCGTGAGGGCAGGGGAGTTGTTGTTGACGTGTCACTGCTTACAGGTAAATTGAAGGTACAGCTTGATAAATCGCCTGAGGGCTTGCCCATTGTTGTTGACAGAGATGAGGTAAGAGTTGTAAAAAATTGCCCCGATTGCCACAAAGAAAATAACGCAAAAGAATAAAAATACTTGATTTTTTCAAAATATACTGTTATATTAGTCATAGAAGTTTGATGTGGGAGGTGTATCTATAATGGCATATGCAATTTCAGACGATTGTATTTCATGCGGTGCTTGCGCTGCTGAGTGTCCTGTAAGTGCTATTTCAGAGGGTGACGGTAAGTTCGTTATCGACGCTGACACTTGTATTGAGTGCGGCGCATGCGAAGGTGTTTGTCCCGTAAGCGCTCCTGCACAGGCATAATGATATACTAATACTTATTAAACACGGTTGTTGCGTTTTGCAGCAGCCGTGTTTTTTTGTCTTTGTTCAAATTAAGCAAAAATAATAACGCCGCCTGCATATTTTTATATAACTATACAAAAATGAAAATTTTACATTTATTCCATTAAAATATAATTGACATATGTCAAAAACTATGTATAATAAGACCGAGGTCAAAAATAATAGACATTATCATTGAAATGAGGTGTAAAATGGCACGCCCCAGAAAAAACAGACGTATATGCTCGATACCTGACGCAAAAAAATTTAATAAAAGCTACGGCAGTAAAGATACCATTGATATCACGGTAGATGAGTATGAAACCGTCAGATTAATTGATTATGTCGGCTTGACTCAGCAGGAATGTGCCAAGCAAATGCAGGTGGCACGTTCAACCATAACGGCGATTTATGACAGTGCCCGTTATAAAATTTCCGACTCAATTGTCAACGGCAAGGCGTTGGAGGTTGACGGCGGTGATTTTGAGCTTTGTCCCAATGCAAAGCACTGCTGCGGACAGTGCGGTAAAAACAGATGCGGCAGATGCAAGCACGGCACCTGTGACAGATGTATAGGCATTTTTCACGAGCCGGGCAGGGAATGCTTTGTTGTTCAGTATAATTAGTTTTTTATATTTATTTTTTATACACTTTATATTGGAGGAATAAAAATGGACGCATGGAGAAATTTTAAAGAAGGCGTATGGTGTGATGAAATTAATGTAAGCAATTTCATTAAATTAAACTA
>CAMBQD010000035.1 GCA_945869905.1 uncultured Clostridia bacterium
CAAAAACGCAGTTAATCCTTTCGGATTAACGAGTATTTTAACAAAGAGTAAGGGCAATATCTGCCACGATTAACCGTGGCTCGGATTATTACCGTTACCCTAGGAGGTGCTTTTATGTCACTTGGCAAGGGAAGAACAATATTGGCGGCTGTACTCACAGTGCTGATTGCGGCAGGCGGCATTTTATTTTTCAGTGCTCAGGCAGTAAAATGCACCTTGTGTAACGAATTATTTATGTCACAGGTGTTTTCATCAAAATCTGTTGAAGCACAGTGCCGTAAGAATTTTGAGGCGCAGATGGAGGTTGTGGCGGCAGAAAGTGATATACCGGCTCAGGTTTTTATAACTATTCTTGATAATAACTCGCCGTCTCCCGAATCTGCTTTGCAAAGACTTTTCAGAGGCGATGACACAACCTTCTATAACGAAGATATTGTTGAGCAGTTTGAGGGCTTGTGCAGGGAATACCTTGAGGGCAACGGTATGAAATACGGTAAGACCATGATACATAATACTGCCAAGCGTGCCGCAAGGGCATATTCCGACAGCTTTGGAATAAAAGACCCTGTTCAGGCAAGAGCCTTTATTTCCAAGGTTAACAGCAGCTACGGTAGGTTTTCCTCTGCGGGACTGATGATGGCGGCTGTGGCATTTGTACCGCTTATCTTTTTATTCAGTAAAAAGAAGGATAGGGAGATTATTGCCTGCAGTGCATTTACGGCAATGGGCGGGGGAATGCTTTTAACCGGTTTAATCTGTCTGATTTTAAGCATTGGCTTGAGTCCTCTTATTACACCGCAGATATACTCTCAGGCAGTTGTAATGGCTGTACGCGGTATGCTTGGTATTTTTACTGCTTTAGGTGCGGTTATTGCGGCGGTGGCAATATACCTTTCGCTTAAATTCTACAAGAAATCCAAAACGATTGATGAGTAGTATATAATAGTTTTAAATAATATAATATATAATAATAGAGAGTATTAAAAGAACCTAAAGGATTTTCAGCCTTTGGGTTCTTTTTTATTGCCGGTGCTTGATTTATTCTGTAAATCTGCGAATTTTGTCAACAAAAAACTCAAATCTGTATATTGTGCGTGAATAAGAAAAAATCCAAAAACATAACAATATATTGCGTTTAAGAATATTCAAAAATTAAAAAGTTACAATTTGTAAAAAAATCATAACATTTTTCTAACGATTTAACAAAATTTTTCAATCACGCATTAAAGTGTTAAAATCTATAACCACAAGATGTAGTGGATGTTTGTTCTTTTTTGGGCATTGAGATTTGGTCGCTTGTGCAAATTATACAAAAACATCAGTTCGATTTTGTTGACACCTTATGCACTTGTGACTATAATGTCAAGCGTTCGGCAATAATAACGGTAAAGCAGAAAGTAATTCTTCTGTTTGGCGGAGGTAATCCGCTGATATTAGGAACAAATCGCATATCCCTAATATTTCCGACAACAACAAAGGAGATTAAGATGATTAACCAATCAAATGCCAAGGGACTTAAGGGCTTAAGCAGAGCAGTCCTGATAGCAGTAATTGCTTTTGTTCTCTCCGTTGCAATTTTTGCAACAACCGCTTTTGCAGGTCTTGCATCACAGTATGATGTTAGGATTGCAGTTGACGGCAACGAGCCAATAGTAATTGCAACCAATGAAACGGAACCAATCGAAATCCTGGCACAAGCAAATATCACTCTGACTGACAGCGACAGGCTTGATATCAGCTCCTTCACAGCAGGTGAGGGCGGCACAATAAAGATTGACAGAGCAAACAGCATTAATGTTGATTTTGACGGTGTTATTAACACTTATACCTTGTATGAGGATACAGTGGGCGACGCACTTGCAAGCCTTGGTATTTCAATCAGTGATGATGATATTATCAATTATGAAATGGCAGACGCAGTTGCAGACGGTATGGTAATCAAGATTAAGCCTGCAATGTCTGTAACCTTAAAGGCTGACGGTGAGTCAGCAAAATACGCAATTCATCAGGGAACAGTATCGGACCTGCTGGCACTGGCACAGGTAACACTGGGCAAGGAAGACTATACAAAGCCTGCCCTTGACGCTGAGCTTAAGGCAGATATGAACGTTACTGTTTACCGCGTTGAATATAAGAATGTAACAAAGAAGGAAAGCGTAGCCTATAAGACAACAACTCAAAATGACTCATCAATGTATCAGGGCACACAGAAGGTTGTTACCGAGGGTGTCAAAGGTGAGGACGAGGTTTCTTATAAGGTTAAGTATGTAAACGGCAAGGAAAGCGGAAAAACCGAAATCAGCCGTAAAACATTAAAAGCACCTGTAAATCAGGTGGTTAAAGCCGGTACTAAAAAGGTTCCCGGTGCGTCGGATGTAAAATCAAACGGCGTAACATCTAAAAACGGCTTTACAGTAGGTCAGACAATCAGCGGCAGATATACCCATTACTGTGCCTGCGCATCCTGCGGTACCGGTTCGGGTATGACCGCGTCAGGCAAAAGAGTATATAACGGTATGCCGGACCCGTATTATATCGCGTGCAACTGGTTGCCTATGGGCTCTGTAGTAAATGTTGACGGTACTAATTATACAGTAGTTGACCGCGGTGGCTCAGGACTTTCCACAGTAGGCAGAATTGATATCTTCACACCTGAAGGTCACGCAGCCTGCTACAGATACGGCACAGGCTCCTGTACATTGCAGATTGTAAGGCTTGGCTGGTAAATAAATAATTAAAGCACAGGACGTACGTCATTCGTTCTGTGCTTTTTTTATGGAGTCAAATATGATATCTGCTATGCTTTTGTCGCGTCCGTTTATGCTGTTAGGTATTTGCCTAACTGCGACTGCCTAACTTATAGGGTTTATTTTATATTGACTTATTATACAAAAAATAGTAAAATGGTAAACGTATTATAGCATTCTATTGGAGGTTTTATCATATGCTTAATTCAGAAAAGACACTTGAAAAGCTTGTAGCGCTCAGCAAGGGCAGAGGCTTTGTTTATGCAGGCTCCGAAATTTACGGCGGACTTGCAAATACTTGGGATTACGGCCCTCTGGGTGTTGAGCTTAAGGAAAATATAAAAAAGGCTTGGAGAAAAAAGTTTATTCAGGAAAATCCCTATAACGTAGGTCTTGACTCAGCCATTCTTATGAACCCTCAGACATGGGTTGCATCAGGTCATTTGGGCGGTTTTTCCGATCCGCTTATGGATTGCTGTGAATGTAAGACAAGGCACAGAGCAGACCAGCTTATTGAGGATTTTGACGGCACAAATGTTGCGGGATGGACTAATGAGCAGTTAAGCAATTATATCAAGGAGCATAATATTCCCTGCCCCAACTGCGGTGCAAATAACTTTACCGATATACGTCAGTTTAACCTTATGTTCAAAACCTTTCAGGGTGTAACGGAGGACGCTAAGGACGAAATTTATCTCAGACCTGAAACTGCACAGGGTATTTTTGTAAACTTTGCAAATGTTCAAAGGACTACCAGAAAGAAAATTCCTTTCGGTGTGGCACAGATTGGTAAGTCCTTCAGAAATGAAATTACCCCCGGTAAGTTCATTTTCCGTGTAAGAGAATTTGAGCAGATGGAGCTGGAGTTCTTCTGTAAGCCCGGTACAGACCTTGAGTGGTTTGATTATTGGAGAGGCTTTTGCCGTGACTGGCTTTATTCTCTCGGCATTAAGGAGGAAAACCTCCGCCTTCGTGATCACGACCCTGAGGAGCTTTGCTTCTATTCAAAGGCAACAACCGACTTTGAATATAACTTCTCATTCGGTTGGGGTGAGCTTTGGGGCGTTGCTGACAGAACAGACTATGACCTTACTCAGCATATCAACACCAGCGGTAAGAATTTGGAATATAATGACCAGGTTACAGGCGAAAAGTACGTTCCGTACGTTATTGAGCCGTCACTGGGCGTTGAGCGTCTTTTCCTTGCCCTTCTTACAGAGGCATATGACGAGGAGGTTATTGACGCAGAAAAGAACGACACAAGAGTTGTTATGCACTTCCACCCTGTTATTGCTCCCTTTAAGGCTGCTGTACTGCCGCTTTCAAAAAAGCTCAGCGACAAGGCAACAGAGGTGTTCACAACCCTTTCAAAGAAATTTAACGTTGATTTTGACGAAACAGGCTCAATCGGTAAAAGATATCGCCGTCAGGACGAAATCGGTACACCCTACTGCATTACCTATGACTTTGAGTCAGAGGAGGATGGCTGCGTAACAGTACGTGACCGTGACACAATGGAGCAGGTTAGAATTCCTATTGCAGAGCTGGTATCATTTATTGAGGAAAAGCTTGAATTTTAACTATTTACATTATGATGAAAAGAGTGTAAGCTATGAACAACATCAACAGACCCCTTGTTAAATTACAGGCAAAGCAGATAATTCGAGGCAAGGTATTTCAGCTTTTTTTAATTTCCTTTGTTGTATCCATTCTTGCGGGATTGGGCGGCACAGGTATTAATCTGAATATTAACCTTGATAATTATAACAACAACAATAATTCCGACGGCAATGGATTTTATGAGTATTTTGATGATTTTGAAAACGGTACTGAGGGAAACCCCATTGACCAGTTTTCCTTTAATTCCAACAGCTCACAGGTAAATGCAACTCAGTTGGCTGTGGAGAATAATAAGCTGATGTCAGCAGGTTATCCGTATGTTATTTTTTCAAGCTTAGCAGGATTGGCGGCAATTGCGGCATTAATATTCATACCTCTGTCCGTAACGCTGGCAGGTATGTACGTATCACTGGTGCGCAGAAATGCCAATGAGCAATTTGAATTTGGCAGGGAATTTGGCGGTATTTTTAAAAATTCCTTTAATGACACTTATTTTAAAAAGCTTGTATCAGTAATTTTGGTGGAATTAATATACATTCTACTTACAATTCTGTTTATCGTTCCGGGTGTTATTTTCTATTTCAGCTCATATTTTACAATGCAGATTATGTGCGATTATCCAAACCTTAAGCCAAGTGAGGCTATCAAGCTTTCAAAGAAAATTGTTAAGGGTAACCGTACGGAATTGTTTACCTATGAGCTGAGCTTTATTCCTTGGTATCTGCTTATGGGTATTACCTTTGGCTTGGCAGGTATTTATGTTATCCCGTACAAGTCAACTGCAAATGCTCTTTATTATGAGAATTTCCGTTTAAGAGCATTGGCAGAGGGCAGGATTACAGAGGACGATTTCCTGTCGGAGCAGGAGCGTATTGCAAAGTACAGCAATGTTAACACAAACGAATATCAGCAGAATTATTATACTAACAATGACGGGGCACAGGGCACATCATATCAGCCATATCAGCAGTATGCACAGAATACTGTGAATAACGGCACCTTCTATACTCCTGATTTCAGCCCTATTAATCAAAATAATCCATATGCACCTAATCAGGCAGGCGGATATTATTATAATCCTCAGCAGCAGGCTGAGCAGCCACAGCAGACCTATTATCATCAGCCGGAGCAGGCTACATATTATCAGCCGCCTGAGCAGGCTGAGCAGCCGCCCACCTATTACTCTCCAACAGAGCCTTATCAGGCTCCGCCGCAGGATAACACCGGCGAGGATAATAATTCCGACAACCAATATTAAACAAAAACGGACTGTGATATTTCACAGTCCGTTAAATTGTCCAAAAATTGCTCGTAGCGGCGAACTGTGTTCGCCATAAAAATATTGGCCCGGTCTTACAGCTTATTTTCTTCTTGGTACTCCTTGGAAAATTCGGTATTCAGCTTGTTAGGTATGGGCACACCCATTTCTGTAGTATCGTCCGGCTGTACCGTTGGGTTATAAGTCCAGCCGGCGTATCGGTTTGTGATGCTTGGGTCAAGCTGATATTTTTCCTTGTAGCTCTTTTTTCTTTTGTGAGTGCTTGCAGGAATATTGTAGTTATTTAGGCTGTTTATTGTTTGCTGAGGCTTTTCCTTTTTACTGTTTTGCATTTGTTGTGCCCTCAGCTATTGCCTTAAGGTCCTCAAGTGAATTGATTTTTGCTCCGCTTTGAATGATTGTTTCCTGTATCATTTCCGGCAGGGAATTAAAGTATTCCTGCATTTGCGGTGTTAAGTTAAACATATCCGGCATAATAAAAACTCCTTTCGGATTTATTTTGTCCTAAAGGAGCTTTTTTATTTATTAAATTAATTGAGAAATTATTGAATTTGAAACCAACATTCCCTGAGGTGTAAGTGAAATTTTATCATTTTCTTCTTTTATTAATCCCATTTTTACAAAATTGCTGAAATCTTTTTTAACGGAGGATTTTTCAATGCCCCTATTCAGCCTTAAGCCCAGCATAATTTTTTCTTCCTCAGTACCGCCGATTCCGTCTTGAATGATGTTGAATTTTTTATCATAGTAAAATCTTTTGCCCCTCCAAAATGAATGTGCCGACGCGCCAATGCCTAAGTATTCGTCAAGGGTCCAGTATTTAAGATTATGACGGCTTTCATATCCCACCTTTGAAAAATTGCTTATTTCGTACTGGTTAAAGCCAAGTCCTTTAAGCCTGTCAATTGTCTTGAGATACATTTCACAAACGCTGTCATCGTCAGGCAGGGTAAGTCTGCTTTTTATTTCAAAAAATTTTGTACCCTCCTCAATTTTCAGCATATACGCACTGATGTGAGTCACCTTCATTTTGTCAATAAATTCAAAGGTTTCATCAAGGCTTTCAACGGTTTGCCTTGGAATACCCAGCATAACGTCAAGGCTAATGTTTGTTATGCCTGCTTTTTTTGCGTCACTTACTGCCTTTGCTACCTGGTTTTGCCCGGCAATTCTGCCAAGGGCAAAGCGTTCCTCGTTTCTTGCGCTCTGCATACCAAGGCTTATGCGGTTTACGCCGTACTTGGCATATTCTTCAAAATCCCTTTCAAGATTTTTTGACGGATTGCACTCAACAGTAATTTCTGCATTTTTGCCTATATCAAATTGAGCCTTTGCGTTTTCAATAATTTTTCCGATAAGCTCAGGCTCCATAATACTCGGCGTACCTCCGCCGAAATAGATTGTATTAAAGCCGCCGTCATATTTTTTTATTTCCTCACAAAGCCTGTCTGTATATTTTTCAGCAAGCGCCTTTTCATATTTCACACTGTAAAAATCACAGTAGGGACACTTTGAACGACAAAAAGGAATGTGAAAATATAGACCATTGCTCATATAAACACACTCCTTTTAATGCTTTTTGCTTTATTATTTGTCCGTTTCGTTTCTTTTGTCACGTGTCATCAGGTCGTTAACAGCGTCAAGAGGGGGCACACCGCCGTTTACGGTTTTGTTAACTGCCTCAATTATGGGAATGTCAACATTATATTTTTCAGCAAGCTTAAGGGCAGAGGGCAGGGCATTTATTCCCTCAACCACCATACCTACTTTTTTAACAGCCTCCTCAGGACTGTATCCCTGACCGATTAAATAACCTGTTTTGTTGTTACGGCTGTGAATACTTGTGGCAGTTACAATCAAATCGCCTATACCGGCAAGGCCTGCAAAGGTTTGGCGCGAGCATCCCATAGCCGTACCCAGCCGTGTCATTTCTGCAATGCCTCTTGTTATTATTGCGGCAGTTGCATTATCGCCGTAACCGAGTCCCTTTGATACTCCGCAGGCAAGTGCAATAATATTCTTCAGTGCTCCGCAAAGCTCCACACCCAAAATATCGTCATTGGTGTAAACGCGCATACAGGTGTTCATAAAAATATCCTGCACCTGCTTTGCAGCCTTTATATCCCTACAGGCAGATACAATGGTGGTAGGTAAATTGATTGCTACCTCCTCTGCGTGAGAGGGACCTGACAGCGCAACCACTGTAGCCTCCTTGCCCAGTGCGTCCTTAATAACCTCTGACATTGTGAGCATTGAGCTGTCCTCAATACCCTTTGCAACGTCAACAATAAGCTGACCTTCTTTTATATAAGGCGCGGCTTTTTGCGCGGTTTGCCTAACATAAGGAGAGGCAACGGAAAACAGGATAACATCCTTATCCCTGCATATTTCCTCAATGCTTTTTGTAAATTTTATGCTGCTTGGAATTACGGCATCCTTTAAATTCG
>CAMBQD010000036.1 GCA_945869905.1 uncultured Clostridia bacterium
ATTCAATACGCTGAACGGCATTTTTGTCTATATCAATGCCAATAAGCTGCAGCCTGTCGGCAAGCTGTCTTTGACTTGTCCTTGGTTCCATCTCCATTCTCAGCTGAGCAATTTTTTCACCGCAAAGATTATTTTTTCCGCCGTTTGCTTTATTCTTGAACATTTTACACAATCTCCTTACTTTTGACATTTACTGCTTGTCAACAAGAATATCTTGTGATATAATCAATACAAATATGACATTTAGTAAATGTCAATTTAAAAAGCAGTAAAGGAAAAGTAAAGATACGGCAAAGAATATTGCTTATCTTAAAAGGATTTGATAATATATCAACGTCATATCCTTTATATTACATATTGACAAAGTTTGCATAGTGTGGTAAATTTAAATAGAACTGTGCTATCTGTAATGGCACAGTTTTTGAGACCCTTATAATCAATTACCAATGGAGAATTTAATGAAAAATATTCTTGAATATATAGAAATCAATGCAAAAAAATATGCCGATAAGGCCGCCTTTGTTGATACGGATAATGTGTTAACATATGCCTGTCTTTGCTCGGGAGCAAAAAGCATAGGCACAGCCTTGGCGTCAATGGGCAGAAAAAACAGTCCCATCGCCGTTTATATTGACAAAAGCGTTAAAACACTTTGTGCAATGTTCGGCGTGACATACAGCGGTAATTTTTATATTGTGGTGGATACGGAAATGCCTGTGGAGCGAATTGAAAAAATATTCAGCACACTTTCCCCTGCGGCAATCATTACTGAGGAAAAGCACCTTGACAGCGCAAAGCAGCTTATGGCTGAGGACAGCATATTCCTTTATGACAAGGCGGTGTCCACCGAGGCAGATGAAAATATCCTTGCGGAAATACGCAGCCGTCAAATTGACACTGACCCGCTTTACGCCCTTTATACATCAGGCTCAACAGGCATACCAAAGGGTGCGGTGTTAAGCCACAGAAATGTGCTTGCATACACACAGTGGTTCAGCGACGCCTTTAACATAGACAGTGAAACCGTGTTCGGAAATCAAACACCGTTTTATTTTTCAATGTCTGTGTCCGACGTTTATTCAACAATAAAAAACGGCGCAACACTTTGTATAATACCAAAGGCGTGCTTTTCCTTCCCCATTAACCTTATTAAGTTTTTAAATGAGCACAGGGTTAACACAATTTACTGGGTGCCATCGGCAATATCTATTGTGGCAAATCTTAAGCTATTTAAATATGCAAAGCCCGAGTATTTAAAAAAGGTGCTTTTTGCAGGGGAGGTTATGCCCACAAAGCAGCTTAACTACTGGATAGATAATCTTGACGAGGGCACGTTGTTTGCCAATCTTTACGGCCCTACGGAAACAACGGACATCTGCACCTACTACGTGGTGGACAGGCATTTCAGCGATGACGAGCCACTGCCTATCGGACGTCACTGTGACAACTGCGACGTTATGATTGTCAATGACAAAAATCAGCTTGCCGCAGTGGGTGAGGAGGGCGAGCTTTATGTCCGCGGCTCCTTTGTGGCATACGGATATTACGGCAATGATGAAAAAACAAAGGACGCCTTTGTTCAAAATCCCCTTCAGTCCTACTATCCCGAAATTGTTTACAAAACAGGCGACTTGGTTAAGGAAAACGAAAAGGGCGAAATAATGTACATAACCCGCAAGGATTTCCAAATCAAGCGAATGGGCTACAGGGTTGAGCTGGGTGAGATTGAAGCCGCCGCAGGCTCCATTGAAAATATGGAGGAGGTTGTGTGCGTATTTGACAAGGCTAAGGATAAAATCATTTTGGTATATCAGGGCAAAAAGCTTGGTGCAGAGGATATACTAAGGCACCTTAAGGCAAAAATTCCAAGCTATATGATACCTGACAGGATTGAAAAAATTAACCTTATGCCCCATAACCAAAACGGAAAAATCGACAGAAAAGCCGTTACGGCAATGATGTGTGAATAAAATATTTTTATAAAAGAGGGAATAGAAAATGGAAAGATTAATTGAAATATTACAGGAATTAAAGCCTGATGTTACCTTTACAAAGGACACCAAGCTGGTGGAGGACAAAATTTTTGACAGCCTTGGTATGATTTCACTTGTTGCTGAGCTTTCAGACGAGTTTGATATTGAAATTTCTCCGATGGACATTGTGCCGGAAAACTTTGAAACAGTGGAAGCTCTCTATGAAATGATTGAAAGACTTGCCGACGAGGACTGATAAATGACATATACCTCCTTTGAATTTTTCATAATTTTCTTTGGGATTACATATGTTCTTTACAGCATTATTCCGCAAAAGGCAAAATGGTGTGTTTTGCTTGTGGGCTCACTGGCATTTTACACGGTAGCCGCCGGCGGACATATTGAATTTTTAATTCTGAGTGCTTTAATCGTTTGGGCTGTGGGTATGATTATCCAGCGGCTTAACGATTCCTTTGCTGAAAATAAAAAGCTTGTTTCCAAAGAAGAAAGAAAAAAGCTTAAAAACAAATATAAAAGCTATAAGCTTACTGCGCTTACCATAGGCGTACTGTGTAATATCGGCTTTTTGCTGGTGCTTAAGTATGCCAACTTTTTTGTGGGTACGGTTAACACCCTGTTTTCCGCCAAGCTGCCGGAGCTGTCAATAATCCAGCCATTAGGTATATCCTTTTACACACTTCAGGCGGTAAGCTATATAACCGACGTTTACAGGGGTAGATATAAGGCTTGTAAAAATCCCCTCAGAATTACTCTTTACCTGTCCTTTATGCTGACAATTGTTGAAGGTCCCATTGCTCGCTTTGACCAGCTGGGCACACAGCTTAACGAGGGCAAAAAATTTGAGTTTAAAAATTTGGTATACGGTGCTCAGTTAGTTGTTTGGGGACTTTTTAAAAAGGTTGTAATTGCCGACAGAGCGGCTGAGCTTGTAAACAATGTTTTTGACGATATGTCCGCCCACGGCGGAGTTATCATAATGGTGGCAATACTGTTTTACACCCTTCAGCTTTACTGTGATTTCTCCGGCATTATGGACGTTATGACAGGTCTTGGCGAAATAATGGGCATTGAACTGCCCCAAAACTTTAACAGACCGTTCTTTGCAAAATCCATCAACGAATTTTGGCAAAGGTGGCATATTACCCTTGGCGGTTGGCTGAGAGATTATATTTTCTACCCTATTTCTCTTTCAAAGCCCTTTATGAAGCTGACAAAGAGCGCAAGGCAAAAATTTAATCCGTATTATGCCAACCTTATACCCACGGCGGTTGCCCTGTTTTTCGTTTGGTTTACCAACGGAATGTGGCACGGTGCCGCATGGAAATATATTGTCTACGGCTTATACTACTATGTACTGATGATGCTTGGTCTTTTTGCAGAGCCGCTCAGCGCAAAATTCTGCGAAAAGCTTAAGATAAACAGAAAAAGCAAGGGCTTTGCACTTTTCCAAATGCTGAGGACCTTTGCAATTGTAAACATAGGTATGCTTATTTTCAGGGCAAATAGCCTGAAATCCGTATTTTTTGCAATCAAAACAATATTTGTAAATCCCAATTTCCAATCACTTCAGGTAGGCAGCAGAAACGGATTGGGGCTTGACGTTAAGGATTATATAATCATTCTTTGCGGAACGACCTTGATATTCCTTGTAAGCGTTCTTCAGGAAAAGGGTATACGTATCCGTGAACAGATAGCTAAGCTGCCGTTTATAGTGAAATTCGTTATCTTTATGCTTGCTGCCTTCAGCGTAATAATTCTGGGCGCATACGGCGAGCATTACGGCGTTGCGGATTTGTTATACGCAAACTTTTAGGTAAATATATATGAGCGAAAATAAGAACAAACAAAACTACAAAAGAATAGCAATAAGCTGTGCAAAGGTTATCAGCTTTATTCTTGTTTTTGTTATTATCCTTGAGGCATTGTCCCTAACGGTATTTTCAAAAAACAATGCCACCAAATACAAAAACAAATTCCAAAATGCCTATAACTTTGTTAACGAGGTTGACAACAGCATTGACATTATTGCCCTTGGCAACAGCAATCTTTATTCCTGCTTTTGCCCCCTTAAGCTGTGGGACAAAAGGGGCTACACCTCAACAGTAATTGCATCTCCGCGCCAAACCGTGTCAATGTCATACACAATGCTGACGGAGGTGCTGAGAAAGCAAAGTCCTAAAATGGTAATCCTTGACGCAGGTATGATTTATGAGGGTGTGGAGCTGACATTTGACGATGACAAAAAGAAGACAGACAGACTGCCCGTAATTCCGTATATCAATGACAATCAGCTTACAAACGATATACAAAATCATTTTACCGTTTTTCAGCTTCACGATAACTGGAAGCGTCTTTCAAGGAACCCTAAGGATAAGGGCGCTGAAACCAATTATAACCACGGCTTTTACTTTAACAAAAAAATCAAAAGGACAGTGCCTAATAAGAATATGAATTACACCGACAGTGTATCGGAATTTCCGCAGGACAGTAAGGTTTACCTTGATAAAACCGTGGCACTGTGCAAATCAAAGGGTATCAAGCTTATGCTAATCAACGCACCGTCGCTTAATGAGTGGTCCTATGCAAGACATAACGGAGTTAAGGAATTTGCCCAAAGCAATAATGCCGACTACATTGATTTTAACACTCTTGATGACTACGAAATAAACTATGATAAGGATTTTCGTGACAAGGGCTTTCATATGAATTATTACGGCGCAAAGAAAATCACAAACTATATCGGAAAATATATAAATAACACATATCCCGATTTGATTGAGGATAAACGTGAAAACGCCGATTATTCATATTGGAATGACGACAAGGAAAAATTTATAAAAAACAATAATATAAAAGTGTTCTAAAAAAGGTTAGGCAAAAATTTTTGCCTAACCTTTTTTCGTTATTTATTGAACTTTAATTTTAACACTGTTTTAAGCACATTACCTGCCGTACGTTCCAGCTCTGCTCTTGTTATACCGTCCTTTGCTCCCAAGGTCTTAAGCAGGGTACCATCGGATTTATACCTTTTGGCAGTATGGGTTCCTCCCGGCATAAGCACATCAACCTGCGCCCTGACTCTGTAAGCATTGTCCTTAATATTAGGAAATTCCGGACTCTTTGAGCTTTGCATCCACCAGTCAGTCATAACACAGCCGTTATATGCCCATTCCCCTCTGAGCACTGTTGTAACAAGGTCGTAGTTATAATGGCTCCAAACACCGTTAATTTTATTATAGCTTGTCATAATGTTAAGGGGCTTGCTTTCCTTAACGCATATTTCAAAGCCCTTAAGATAAATTTCTCTCAGCGCCCTCTGTGAAAGACGTGAATCATTCTTGGTGCGCCTAACCTCCTGATTATTGCAGGCAAAATGCTTGGGGCAGGCAGACACACCGTTACTTTGAATACCCTTTACATAAGCCGCACCCATTTTACCGGACACAACAGGGTCCTCTGAAAAATACTCAAAATTTCTGCCGCAAAGCACATTACGCTGAATGTTCATACCCGGTGCCAGCAAAATATCCGAGCCGCGCTCCACCATTTCCGCTCCCATAACCGAGGTAAGCTCCTTAACCAAATCGCAGTTAAAGGTGGCAGCAAGTGCCGTACCGCAGGGAATAAGAGAGGTGTATTTTTTAATACGTATACCGGCAGGGCCGTCGGTTGTAATCAAGGCAGGTACACCCTTGTCACGCAGTGAATCTATAATTCCGCCAAAGGCACCTGCATTGCCGGAAACTCCGTAGCAGCTGTTCATCATACCCTGTCCCCGTGTAAGTGCCTCCAGCTCCCGGCAGTTAAGCTGAGAAATAAAATCATCAAGAGTGATTTTTCCCTCTGCCACATCTGAAAGCTTATATCCCCTGTCACCCTTAAAGCCAATCTCGGCAGGCATATTCTTAAGTATTCTCTCCTTAAGATATGGACGTGACGTCTTAACTTTTTCAGTTGAAATTACAGGTGTATTCCCTTTAACATCAACGGTGATTTTTTCAAAGCTATCCTTTACTCCGCAAATCTCCTCAAGCTGTTCAATAACAGCTTCTTCAAGCTGAGCCTTGCCTGCAACAATATCGGTGCGCACACTGCTTCCCACATAAAATGTGTACTCTCCGCCCTCAATTACATAGGCAAACCTATTACCTGTTTTGCCCTCATCATCAAAGCTTGCAATATCGTAAAGGCTGAAATTAAATGTGATTTTTTCACTTTCGTTTGGCTCAAGCTCCCTTGTTTTTTCAAAGGCTACAAGACTTCTTGATGCCTTTGACAGCTTGCCCTGAGGGGCACTGACATAAAGCTGTAAAGCCTCCTTGCCCTTAACACCGCCGATATTTTTAACCTCTGCCGTAACGGTAAAGGCTTTACCGTCATTTTCAAAGGAAACAGGCGTTATCTGAAAATCCGTATAGCTTAGGCCGTAGCCGAAGGGATAAAGGACCTTGTCCCTGCAAAAGGTTTCAAAATATCTGTAGCCGACAAAAATATCCTCTGTATAATTATTATAATCATTACCGCCGAAATCTCTTGCGCTTGGATAATCCTCATAGCTTTTTGCAATTGTACAGGGCAGCTTGCCGCCGGGAGACACCCTGCCTGTCAGCACATTTGCAAGAGCGTTACCGCTTTCCATACCGCACTGCCAAGCATAAACCACTGCGGATATTCTGTCGCCGTATTTTTCGGTCCAGCCCATATCAATAATGTTGCCGCAGTTCATTATTACAGTTACCTTTTCAAAATGCTTTGTTACAAGGTCAAGCATTTTAATCTCTGTGTCCGTCAGGTAATAGCTGCCCTTTTCCAGCTTGTTTTCCCTGTCCTCGCCTGCTGCTCTGCCGATAACAACTATTGCCGAGTCGCTGTTGTCACCTGCTGATTTTACCACTCTTTCCTCAAGCTCCATTTCAGGATAGCACATGGGCCAGTGTCCCCAAAAGCCGTGGTTAACAGGATTACTGCTGCACCATCCCTCATAAAGCTCCAGCAGTGGATTATAAATATTTACATCACAGCCCTTTAATCCGTCAATAAGATTTATCTGATAAGGTGCGTTAACGTCGCCGCCGCTTCCGTAGCCCACGTAAAAATAATCTATTTGGCACCTGCCGAACACTGCCACCGTTTCCTCTTTTTTTAACGGCAAAACGCTGTTATTGTTTTTCAGCAGTACAATGCTTTCCTCCGACGCCTTAAGTGCCACAGGTGGCATAGGCTCAAAAACCTTTTTTTCGCCGTCAGCCGTAAATTCCTCCTGCATAACGCCGTTACCGTTTACGGAGTCTATAATCTTTTGTACTGTATTTTCAAATTTCTGTCTTATTTTCATATGCAATGCTCTCCTTGCAATTGTTGATTTAAGTATAGCATAACCGCCTGCAATATGCTATACTTAAAATGTATTTGAAGTAATCGGAGGGAAACCAATGAACACAATTGATTTATCAGGCAAATGGATAATGAAAAACTGTACAGACGGCAAGGAATACCCTGCGGATATACCGGGCAGTGATTTTGGTAATCTTATAAAAAACGGCGCAATAAAAAATCCCCTGATATCAGGTGATGAAAAAGAGGGTATTGCCGTTGGTGAAAACGATTTTGAATTTAAAAGAGATTTTGTTATAAGCGACAGTGATTTGGGCTTTGCTCATATTTACCTTATCTGCGGAGGACTTGACACCCTTTGCACCTGTTACATAAACGGCAGGGAGGCATTTAAAAGCAACAACGCATTTATTCCTGTAGATATTGACGTAAAGGAATATTTGGTACAGGGTGAAAACAGTATTATGTTTCATTTTTCCTCCGCCGTTAAGTACATAACTAAGCGTCAAAAGGATAAGCCCCTGCCGAAAAACAATAACGGTGTGGACGGCATTGCATATATAAGAAAGCCCGGTTGTCACTTCGGCTGGGATTGGGGGCCCTGTGTTCCCTACTGTGCAATACTTGAGCATATTGAGCTTAAGTGCATTAACAAAAGAATTGAAAATATTGAAATAA
>CAMBQD010000037.1 GCA_945869905.1 uncultured Clostridia bacterium
AAATAAAATTATCGACGCAGTGAATAAGGCGGGGGAAATTTACAGGAGTGCCGGCAGTGATTTGGGTATAGAGAATAAAGGCTCGGCTGTAAATCTGGTTACAAAGTATGATAAAAAAATACAGGACTTTCTGTTTGAGGAGCTTAAAAAAATTGTGCCTGACTGCACCTTTCTCGGTGAGGAGGGCGACGGTAATAAGGAGCTTACCGATGGTTACTGCTTTATTGTGGACCCAATCGACGGCACAACAAATTTTATAAAGGGCTTTCAGCACAGTGCAATCAGTGTGGGTCTTGCCAAGGATAAGGAAATGATTATCGGCGTTGTCCTTGACCCTGATTTGAATAATATGTTTTATGCCGAAAAGGGCAGGGGAGCATACCTTAACGGCAGGCAAATACACGTTTCTCATTGCGGTATTGACAAAAGCCTTGTGCTTTTCGGCACCTGTCCCTATGAGCATGACCTTGCTCATAAAACCTTTGAGCTGACGGAAAGGATTTTCTATAAAGCGGTGGAGGTTAGGCGCGGCGGCTCTGCGGCACTTGATATATGCTATGTTGCAAGCGGCAAGGCTGACCTTTATTATGAGATGATTCTTCGCCCTTGGGATTGGGCAGGTGCATCCTTAATTCTCAGTGAGGCAGGGGGTCAGGCATTCACCTTTGATAAAAAGCCCCTTGACGCCAATAAAATCACCTCCTTTGTGTGCGGTAATCCCAATAGCTTAAGTGACTTTTATGAAATACTTAAGTCTGAATAATTATTTAAAAAGCACCTTCGGCTGTAAGGTTTATAAAATAAGCCTTAATGCAGGCTTTACTTGTCCCAACCGTGACGGAACCATTGATACACGGGGCTGTATTTTCTGCTCAAGGGGCGGTAGCGGCGATTTTGCAGAAGATGCGTCACTGTCCGTTGAACAGCAGATTGAGCAGGGCAAAAAGCGCGTATCGGGCAAAATAAAGGACGGCAAATATATTGCCTATTTTCAGGCGTTTACAAATACCTATGCCCCTGTTGACGTCCTTAGGGAAAGGTTTACACAGGCAATAAATCATAAGGATATAGTCGCCCTTTCCGTTGCCACAAGACCAGATTGCCTTGGCAGTGACGTGCTGGCTCTTTTGCAGGAGCTAAATGGTATAAAGCCTGTGTTTGTGGAATTAGGCCTGCAAACAATTCACCAAAAAACCGCCGATTATATCCGCCGTGGCTATACCCTTGACGTGTACGATAGGGCAGTTGCGGACTTGAAAAAAATAGGCGTTAATATTGTCGTTCATGTGATAATAGGCTTGCCCGGAGAAACAAAGGAGGATATGCTCCAAACCGTTCGTTACGTGTGTAACAGCAGGGTAAACGGCATTAAGCTCCAGCTCCTTCACGTTATCAGAGGTACGGACCTTGAAAAGGATTATGCGGACGGCAAATTTAAAACTCTTGAGCTTGACGAGTATTTGGATATTATTAAAGACTGTGTTAAGATAATACCCGATGATATAGTAATTCACAGGCTAACCGGCGACGGAGCAAAAAGGGACCTTGTGGCGCCGCTGTGGTCAGCCGATAAAAAAAGTGTGTTAAACGCAATAAATAAAGCCCTTAACCAATAAAATTATATTCCAACAAAAAACGGCAATGGATTTCTCCATTGCCGTTTTTGTTTCTTAATATTCATCCTCACCTGAGAAAATGTCATCTTCAGAAGACGTTGTTATAACAGAATGGAGGGTGAATTCAGTAATATCAATTTCCGGATTTGAATATTCTTTATATAATGTAATATAATTATTAATTACTATTGTATTTATAGGGCAGTGCCACCCAAAAAACGCAAAAAAAAATTTACAAATTATTCAAAATGTTATTGACAACTTACAGAGGATAATATATAATTATTGCGAAACATTAATGGTATTACTGCGTCTTTAACCCGGGAGGTCAGGGGAAGTTGGGATGCGGTACGCATTAAAATTTTTTTCGAGGAGTGTAATTTATATGAAAAAAACTAAAAAGCTTTTATCATTCTTCTTGGCAATCGTTATGGTTATTGCAACCATTCCGGCATTTTCAATCACAGCAAGTGCAGCGACAACAGATGCTACAAAAAGCAATAACGAAAATTCTGTAACAAATAGAATTTTAATTGATAATGCTATTTATACATATGCGTCAGAGAGTGCATACTATAATTACGGTACTACCATATCCACAACTGATTCATGGAGTACTAAAATCTATTTTAGAAACGGTGCTAGTAGCACTAATCTTAAAAGCATAACTTGCCTTGACGACGGAAGTAAATTATCAGTTGTTAATAATATCCTTCAGGGTAGTTTTACAGATAACAAGTTCAAGGTTAGTGGTGCAACAGATGTTACAGCAACACTTTTGTTCACATTTAATGACGGCACTAAGGAATACCACAGAGTAGCAGTTAAGTCATATCCTGTTGAAAACCATATTGCTTGTGATGCTGTTAAAGTTCCTTGGAGGGGAGATCGTACAGAATCAGGCTACACAATGTTTATGCGTGGTTCAACCGGCTCCGGTGGTGCTGAAGGTGTTTGGAAATTCCAAAAATCATACGCAACTTCCGGCACAGCTACACATGCAATTGACGACGCAAATGGCGCAAATGGTATTATTACATCCGACAAGAAAGCTTATGCACATGGATATTCAGAGGGTGGAGATGCAGTACCGAATGTTATAACTAAGGCTACATATTACATTGACAAGTCATGCCATGGTACATCATGGGAAGGTCTTGGCAATAGTGAGCTTTGGAACGGTACTAACTATGTTGTACCTATTGAAGTAATAAGAACAAAATTCTTCCACAATAATGGTAAATATTGGAATTTTGATTTGAATAATATGCCTGTTCAAAACAAGCTCGTTAGAACAACTAACTCTTCTACAACAAATGTAAATGCTAATGGTACAACCTACGGTCTGTCTTTTACTCATAATGCCTCTGTAGATGAAACCAATCGTTATGCTTCCGGTACCGACACAACTTGTAATATTCGTATCGCTGTTAGAACAACTGATGCAGGTTGGGCTTTGTTAAAGACAAACTTGATTGTTAAACTTTTTGATAAGTCAACTGCAAGAAGCAAGTATGATGAACTTATTACAAAGAATCTTGTTGAAAGCAACTACACAGCATCATCATTTGCTACATACCAGAACGCTTTGATGGCTATGGAGGCTTACCTCTCTAACTACGAGGATACTTCAGAGGCTTCAACAAGCTCAAAAGTTTATACAGATCTTGTTAACGCATATAATGGTCTTGCACCTCGTGCTACTGAATCAGATTATCAGACTATGGTAACTGCTTACACTAACTACAAGGCAGTAGCACCAAATAAAGATAACTACACAACATCATCTTACAATACATTCATCAATGACGGTATCTTTGATGGTGATTTAGTTACAGCTGAAAATGGTGCACTTTCAATTAAGAATCAGGTAGAAGCTGACAGCAGCGCAATGAGAGATCTTGCTAAGAGCACCTGCACAACCTACACAAACAAGTTTAACGAGTATTTGAACAAGCTTGTTCAAAGAGCAGATTTCAGAGAATACGACGCAGCTATTTCAAATATTACTAATACTTATCTGCCTGAATTTACAACTGCAGATTTAGATGTACTTCCAAGGTATTCAGATTTAAGTTTGTATAATAATGTTAAAGTATATACATCTGATGAAAAGGCAGATACACCTATAACAAGTCAATCAACAGTAACAAGCAATAAGGATGCTTTAGAAACAGCTAATACAGCATTAAATGATTATGATGCATTCATTAAGCAAGAAGCATTAACTTCATTTATTACTGAATTTGCAAACTTTGATACAGATGTTTATACAGAATCTGTTGTAAATGCAAAGGTTGCTGAAGCAACAGGCTTGTATAAGTCTATCACCTTTAACGGTACACAGTATTTTGGACTTGATGTAGCAAACCAGGCAGATCTTGACAACAAGCTTGCATCATACTTGAATGCTATAAATGATAGCATCAATACCTATAATGTTACCGTACCAAGCAGCGTTACTGCTACTGCAAGCTATGCTGCAACACCAACAGATAACGGTGACAATACAAAGACATATGCTTATCCATTAGGTACTGATGTTACATTTACTAACGGCAATGCTGACACAGCTTGGTATATGGCAGTTCAGTCAAATAACACCACAAGAGGTCAGCAGTATCAGACCTACGGCAAGTCATTCACAACAAAGGTTGTTGGTGACTTAACAATTACTGCTGAAAGTGCAGTTGCTGCAACACCTTATTATGTAGCTATTATCAGAGAATATGATAAGGCAGGCACAGGCAAGGCTATTGACCGTGTAAACTATGTTGCAAATAACAGCGTATACACATTACCAACACCAACAAAGGTTGCTAACTATAACTTTGCAGGATATGTTGTTAACGGTGAAACAAAGGCTGCCGGTGATGTAATAACTATCACAGCTAACACAGAAATTGCTGCTAAGTATGAGTATTTCGGTTCAGAACTTACTGTTACAGTAAACGGTACTGAAAAGAAATGTGTTTATAACGAATCAGTTACAGTTAGCGCTGCAGGCGCTTATGCTTGGGTAGAAAAGACAGGTGCAGATACCTGGAGACCTTTCTACATCGGTTCAACAGTTACATTCAGAGCAACAGAGTCAACAGTGCTTAAGTCAGTTGCAACAGTGGCTGAAATGCAGCAACTCTGTGGTACCAAGGAAGCATACGCTCCTAACCTCCGTCTAAACGGTGTTCTTGTTGATGCAGATAACAGAGCTGTATTCCATGCACAGCGCATTGATTATCTGCCAGCAGGTGCTGAGGTTGTTGAATTCGGTATTCTTATGAACACAGCATATTATAAAAAAGGTACACCTGTATATGATTTCGACCTTGGTAACGATAAGGCTGACGGTGAGAAGAACCAATACACAGTTCGTATGAAGTCAACACAGTCACTTGATAAGGTACAGTTCAACATCTTTGCAAAGAATGCCGGCGACAAACCATTTACTTATAGATCTTATATGATTTACAAGCTTGCAGACGGCACAGTTAAGACCGTATATTCAGATGTAGAAACAAAGGTGTAAGGAGGGGATATTGTGAAGAAGGAATATAAAGAATTAGAAATCGAAATTTCAAAGTTCACAGTTGAACCTGTGATGACCCTTTCAGGTGACACTGATAACGGTAGTGGTGACGAGTACGAAATCGATTTCTAACCGAATAAAGTATTAAAAGCAGTGGCTTTTGCCACTGCTTTTTTTATCCCCATAAGCCTCCCTTGTGCAAAGGGAGGTGGGTTGCGACAGCAACTCGGAGGGATTGTATATACTAAAGGATTGTAACCATCAGCATTATTAAAATTTCATATTTATTCAATTTTTCTCTTGATTTTTCCGTATTGTTTTGGTATAATGCTTCTGCATTCGTAGGAATACACACGAATACACACGCAATTCAGTTAGCCTTAGGTTACAAACACAGGCTTTTGCCAAGCTGGTTGCGGAGGATTAACCTTAAAGGAGGAAATTATAATGGCAAATGTAGTTTCAATGAAACAGCTTTTAGAAGCAGGTGTTCATTTCGGACACCAGACAAGAAGATGGAATCCTAAAATGGCTGAATACATCTTCACAGAGCGTAACGGCATTTACATCATCGACCTTCAGAAAACAGTTAAGAAGCTTGATGAGGCTTATATGTACGTACGTGACCTTGCAGCAGACGGCGGTTCAATCATCTTTGTTGGTACAAAGAAGCAGGCTCAGGAGTCTGTTAAGGAGGAGGCAGAGCGTTGTGCAATGCCTTATGTAAACGCAAGATGGCTGGGCGGTATGCTCACAAACTTCAAGACTATCCGTGGCAGAGTTGCCCGTCTTGCACAGCTTAAGGCTATGCGTGAGGACGGTACCTTCGACCTTCTTCCCAAAAAAGAGGTTGTTAAGCTTGAGCTTGAAATTGAAAAGCTTGAAAAGTACCTCGGCGGTATCACTGAGATGAAGAAGATTCCTAATGCAATGTTCATCGTTGACCCACGCAAGGAAAGAATTGCTGTGTCAGAGGCTATGAAATTAGGTCTTCCTATCGTTGCTATTGTTGATACAAACTGTGACCCTGACGAAATCGATTACGTTATCCCCGGTAATGATGACGCTATCCGTGCAGTAAAGCTTATTGCAGGTGCTATTGCAGACGCTGTTATTGAGGGACGTGACGGTAAGGATACAGCAGACGAGGAGGCTCCTGCAGAGGAAGCAGCTGAGGAAGAAACTGCTGAATAATTTATAATCAACTTGTATTGGAGGATAAAATAATGGCATTTACAGCTCAGGACGTAAAGGCTCTTCGTGAGAAGACCGGCGTTGGTATGATGGAATGTAAAAAAGCTCTTGTTGAGGCTGACGGCGATATGGACAAGGCAATTGACTATCTCCGTGAAAGAGGTCTTGCCGCTGCTCAGAAAAAGGCAACAAGAATTGCTGCCGAGGGTGTAGTTCTCCCTTATTATGACAGCGCCGCAAAGAAGGGTGTAGTTGTTGAGGTTAACTCAGAAACTGACTTCGTTGCTAAGAATGAAAAGTTTATGAACTTTGTAACAGGCGTTGCTAAGACAATTATTGCTACAAATCCTGCTGATGTTGAAGCTCTTTGCAATACAGAGTTTGACGGTACAGGCAGAACAGTTACAGAAACTCTTAATGACCTTGTTCTTTCAATCGGTGAAAATATGAAGGTTCGCCGTTTTGAAGTAATGGACGGCATCGTTTCAACCTATATCCACGGCGGCGGCTCAGTTGGCGTTATGATTGGCTTTGATGTTGCCGACGAGTCAAAGGCTGACACTGCAGAGTTTGAGGCTATGGGTAAGAACGTTGCTATGCAGATTGCCGCTATGAACCCTGATTATTTGAGCGAGTCTGAAATTTCTGCTGAAGAATCAGCAAAGATGAAGTCAATCACAGTTGACAGTGCTCTCAATAAGCCAAACTCACTTCCAATGCCTATTCTTAACAGCCTTATTGACGAGGCTATTAACGAAAAGAAGTGGAGCGATTCTGATATTGATATTTATCAGGGCCTTGACAATAAGCAGAGAAAGAATTTTGTAAACTTTATTTCCGACGAAGCTTTTGCTACTCTTGCAGAGATTGCTGTTTCACACAAGGCTGAAATCAGTGAAAACAAGATTTTCACCGGACTTGTTCAGGGCAGAATTTCAAAGCAGATTAAAGAGATTTGTTTGTTAGAGCAGGAGTTCGTACGCAGCGACTTGTTCAAGGGCTCAGTTAAGGGCTATATCGATTCAGTTGCAAAGGAGCTTGGCACAACAATCACTGCAACAGGCTTTATCCGTATGATGAAGGGCGACGGCCTTGAGAAGAGAGAAGAAAACTTCGCAGAGGAAATCGCAAAGCAAATCAATGGCTAAGTAAGATAATTGGTAATTTAACAAAAGCCTTAAAAACCATTGAAAATAAACGGTTTTTAAGTGGTTTTGAGTGAATTAATAAAAATATCAAATTACCATAAATTACCGCAAATTACCGCCACTTTTCATGGGAAGTTGCGTAAAATCTGCGTAAAAATTTGCGTACAAAAAAATCTGTACGCAACTCAATATCAATTTGCATATTCATAATATTAAAGCGTGATTCGTTGAATCACGCTTTTTTTTGGCTACTGTTTTTCAGTAGCTTTTTAATTTTAAAATCTTCAAAGGAGTTGAAAAAATGTCAAAATGCAAAACGATTGCGGTATGCAATCAAAAAGGTGGTGTTGGAAAGACAACCACAACAGTAAATCTCGGTGTAGGATTAGCAATGCAAGGCAAGAGAGTTTTGCTTGTAGATGCAGACCCACAGGGAGATTTAA
>CAMBQD010000038.1 GCA_945869905.1 uncultured Clostridia bacterium
CTAACGAAAGACTTAAGGAAGTTGCTACGGAAAAGATTACTCTTCTCAACGCATTTGAAATTGCAAATGATGTTCTTCGTCAGGGTGTTCAGTCAATTTCAGACCTTGTAAATGCTACCGGTCTTGTTAACTCTGACTTTGCAGACGTTACTGAAATTATGAAGGATGCTGGCTATGCACATATGGGTGTTGGTCGTGCAAAGGGTAAGGATAAGGCTGAGGTTGCCGCTCAGCAGGCTATTTCTTCACCGCTTCTTAACACATCAATTGACGGTGCTCACGGTGTTCTTCTTAACATTACTGCATCAACAGATATCGGTCTTGAGGAAATCACAGTTGCATCACAGATTGTTACAGATGCAGTTCATCCTGATTGTGAAATTATTTGGGGTGCTAACTTTGATGAAAACCTTGAGGATGAAATGATTATTACTGTAATTGCTACTCGTTTCGGTGACGAGGGTCCAACAGGTCAGATTAAATCTGTAACTGCTAATAACGAGGTTGCTCCTCCTCAGCCGATTGCTGCTGCAACATCTGCTGCGTCAAGCTTTACAGATAACGATAATGATGCTTTTTCAGATATCGTAAATTTCTTTAAAAAGTAATTTAAAATTCATCCGTACATAAAAGCATTCCCTGTTTAGGCAGGGGATGTTTTTTTATTCATTTTGATATTTTTTATCAAGCTGTATATTTTTATTTGTTTTTTTAAAACTGTTAAAATCTTTGTTAAATGCAAGTTAAAGGCTTTACATTTTCAACATTTTGAACATAGTTTTCAGCGAAAATATTTCACAAATTTTAAGTTTTCAACATTTTGAACATAGTTTTCCACAACGGTTTCAACAAAAAATTTTTGTAAAGTAAAATGCAATTACAAAAAAATAAATCCCATATACATTTTTTGTATATGGGATTTATTGCATATGATGTATAAATTATCCTTTACCATTCACTTTTTGTGTATGAGCGAATAATGCTGGTAACAATATTGTCGCGCTTAAAGCCCTTTCCTTTACCGGAATTAATCTGGTCCTGAATTTTTCCTGCTCTTATTGTTACAAAATCAGCCTTGTCAATTACCTTGTCAATAGGCGGAATGTCCTCATAAAAATCATAATTCTGTGGTACGGTATCGTATATTTTTGTGGCGAGTCCGCCCTTGGACCTTTCCTTAATTGATGTCATTGACAGTATTACAACGCGGTTGTTCTCCGGCAGGATTATTGATTCGCCGCCGTTTTCGTTGTTAACTGCCAGACTGTAAAGGAAAAACTGCACCTTTCTTGCAACGTTTCCCTCAGGATGATGCACGTGAGTAAATTCGTATCCCAGTGCCTCATTTTCATTTATATCGGCAACCTGATTAAATGCCGCCATATCCCATTTGCTTACAGGACTGTCAATGGGCTTGATGCTGAAGGGTATCTTTTTCTTTCCTGTGGTAATATGTATTTCCTGTTCACCGCAGGTGGAGCCTGCAATAAAATATACTCTTGTACAGGGCGGCAGCTTGATTTCCTGTCCTCTGCATACAAGCACGTCATTTTTGTTGCTCGGATCAATTTGGAATTTATACCTAATGCCGCCAATGTAACAGCTTTCATTTATAAGCTCGCGAGGAAGTGAAAAACCGCCGCCTTGCAGAATAACGTGCCTCATATTGTCGTCCGTTGTAAATCCCTGTGCATTATACGGAAGGTCAATGGTTTCATATCTTTCGCTGGGGATAAGGGGAGCCTTTTCCTTGTATTTGATTTTAAAGGTTTTGATTTCAAAGGGCTTCATATTAAATCTTAATTTGCCCTTTGTGACATTTAAATCCTTTATCGGCTCCTCAAGGGCAGTAACAAGCTGAGCTGAGCCGATTTCACTCAGCAATTTAAGACTTACGTTTCTCTGCTCCTTGCCCACAGCCTCGTTAACTCTGATGATAAAGGCGTCATCGTCCTCACACATTTTTATTGCGCGCACAAGCACGTTATCATTGCTGACACTGCAAAATGATACACTGTCACCAAGTGAACGCTTGTTTCTGTAATCGGTTGTGATGCTCAGATATGGATTTGCAAATACCTCACTGTATTTTTGTGTACCGTTTTCAAATCCGCCCTTGTGGCTGTAAATGGCAAAGGAAAATACGTTTCTGCCGATATCCTGTAAATCCTGTCTTGTCTCCTTTGTAAATGCGCCTGTGGGGGTGTGTATGCATGTCAGCCTTAAGGTGTGGTCATTCGGTTTGTCCCAGCCGTACTTGGAATCGGAGAAAATTGATACGCCGAATTCACCGCTTTTGTCAGTGATATCAGCCCATTTTTGTGCTGGCACCTCATAAAGCCTATCGGTGTTGGTGCCTCTCTCAATAACGCCTAATCCCAAGTCGTAGGTTGCTTTTTCATTGTGTGCCGCAACAGGGAAGGTAGCCTTAAGCATAGTGCGTCTTGTTTTCCAGTCAACGATATTTTTCACTTCAACATATTCGCTGTCTGCTGAAAGTGAAACTATCTGAGTTATTACGGAATATTCTGCCTCTCTGACAACCTTAATGGTTGCCCTGACAGGACCGTTTTCAATTACCGTAAATTCAGGAGTGTTTGCATAGCAGTAAGGCGGCTTGTCTATATCCTCCTTGGTGATTTCCCAGCTTGGATAAGCCAATGAGCCTGTGTCATGCAAAAGTGCCATCTTAATAGGGGAGTCAATTATCTGTCTTCCCAAACGCTTGTCGTAAAGGTATGCAATATCTCCGTTTTTGTTAAAAATCAGTTTGTATTTGCCGTTTTCAAGTGAGTGGTTGGTGGCAAATACCTTTTTACTGCTTGGATAGGGACTGTCAGCCTTTTTAATTTCATATACCTTGTAGCCGAAGGGCTCAATTTCCACCTGTAACAAAACAGTAAGCTGCTTGCCTCTTTTGCTTATAATTTGGCTGGGAATAACATTTCCCTCTTTGTCTGTAACGGATATGTAGCTGCAATTTCTTGTGGTGCGCACCTGCGCCTCCACAACTCGTTTAACCTTATACTTTGTTGTGTTGTTTACAACAATAACAATGCTTTTGCTGTCTGTCCAAGCGGTGTCAAGCTCGTTGATAATCATTTTGCTTGCACCCACATATTCGGTACTGAACTGAGATATGGACAGATAGTAGTCTGACCAGGCAGTGTTATATACATCCATTATTGATGTGCCTGTAATATCGTCATGGAACTGATGCTCAATAACCCTTTTCCAAGCCTGATTAAGATTTCCCTTTGGATAGGTGTATGCACCGATTGATGCTGAAAAGGCACAGGCCTTCTCTGCATAATCTGCAATGCGCTCACAGGCTCTGTTCAGGCGCTTGCTCATTGCCCTTGATGTGTATGCACCTGCGCCGTGACTTGTCATAAGCAGCTCGTTATCCCATACGGGCAGCATTTTTGTATCCCTTGATGAAAGCTTTTCCATGTCAAGAAATACTTGGTCGGAGCTTGCCGATATAACCTCAAAATCATCGTTGTTATTGGCAATGCTTTCCTCAACTGCCTTAACGCTTTCCTCAGTGGGCGAGCCGCCCCAGTCGCCGGTGCCGTAAAGGTGGTTTGCCCAAGGCAGCTTAGCCTTGGAATAATTATCGGCTATTCTGTCAATAACGCTGATATCAGCCCTTATGTCACCGCTGAACTTATATCTGTATGACCTTGCATTCAGACAGGCAAAGGTCTCCTTACCGTCAGGACCCTTCCAAATACCCAAATCAAAGGGCATACCGTAGGCACTGCCCCAGGACAGCTTTTGGGTAGTAAAGCCCTTAAGCCCTGCGTGGTTTATAATTGACGGCAAAGCCCAGCCAAAGCCAAAGCAGTCCGGCAAGAATACATCATTGGAGCTTGTATTAAACTTTTCCTTAAAATAGTTGTTTCCAAGCAAAAGGTTTCTGAATATAGCCTCAGGTGAGGGAATGTTAACATCTCCGTTTTCATAGGCTGTACCTGAAATACACCATTTTCCCTCCTTTACATATTCCTTGATAATTTCAAATGCCTTTGGATAGAACTCCTCTATAAGCTCATATCTTTTTGCACCTTCAAAATTGAATTTGTAATTGGGATATTTTTCAATTAAATCAAAATTTTTGGTTAAAGTATCAGGTATAAATTCATCAATGGTTTTTGCAAGATTCCATCTCCATACCGTGTCAAGATGGGCGGTTGCAACTACATAGGCTTTTTTTTTGTCCATAATCGGTCCTTACTTTTCAATGATTTCGTATGTAAATTCGTATTTTTCCTGCAAAGCCTTTACCTTGTCCTCGTTATCCTCAATAAATGTAGGGGTGTAAACGCTTTTGCCGTCTACAGAATAGTCCTTAACTATTTGATTAAGAGCCTCCCAAGCCTCAGCCTCCTGAGCATAGCCGTCCTCAAATTTGATTAAAAACTCTCTGTGTTTCGGAATTCTAACTTTCATTTTTATTTCTCCTAATGTAAAATTTCACCATATATTATATATTTAAAACAACCTTATTGCAATATATATTTTGCTTTCTGTGTTAATGTGTCCTGTGGGTATTTCATAGCCGTTTCAACCGATGTTTCATCATCGGTAAGGCTAATCATTTTATCTCCGAATTTAACTCCCTCAATTGCTCCGCTGATAATAACACATTTCTTGCCGTGCTTTTTGCACAGATTATGTATTTTGTAGGGCAGCTTGCCCATAAGCGTTTGACTGTCGGTTTTTCCTTCACCTGTCACTATCAGGTCTGCGTCTGCAATTTTTTCTTCAAGATTATAAGCCCGAGCAAGAATATCAAATCCGCTTTTAATTTTTCCACCGTATACTGCATATAATCCGCCGCATATTCCTCCTGCTGCTCCGCCGCCCTTAATATCGGAGATGTCCCGGGGTAAAAACGCGTTAAGCATTTTCAGACCGTTATCAAGCTCTGTTACATCTGACTTAGACGCACCCTTTTGCGGGGCAAAAATATACGCCGCTCCGTTTGTACCGAAATATGTATTTTCCACATCACAGGCATATGTAAAGTTAATACCCTTTACAACATCTCTAAAGGAGGCACCGTATATGTTTACTAAATCCCTTCCTGTTGGGCAGGGTATTATTTCCCCGTAAATATCCCTGAATTTTGCACCAAGCGCCGCAAGAGCACCTGCTCCGCCGTCACAGCATCCGCTACCTCCCAATCCCAAAATAATATTCTTGAAACCCTTTGATACAGCGAATTTTATCAGCTCTCCCGTACCGTAGGAGGTGGCGTTCATAACGTCCTTTTTAGTCTGCAATCCACTGGCAGTTGCACATTCGATGACAGCAGTTTCACCATATGCGTATATGTGTCCCTTTATACGTCTTGAATATATGTCATTACAATAGGTGTAAAGTATATTACCATTATAAATATTACTTAAGCATTCACCAAAGCCTTCACCGCCGTCGGCAAAGGGTAGGGTGATAATATCAGCCTTGGCAGTTTTCAGTATTCCTTTTTTTATACATTCACACACCTGATTAGATGACAGCGTACCTTTAAAGCTGTCAGGTACAATTAATATTTTCATTACTTATCCTCTCAAAATGTTATACGTCTATACTAACATATTTGCTATATTTTATCAATTGTGATAAAATAACTGCGGTGATAACATATGAAACTTTTAATTGTACGTCACGGTGACCCTGATTATGCAATTGACTCGTTAACAAAGAAGGGCTGGCGTGAGGCAGAGCTGCTTTCTCATAGGCTTTCAGCCCTTGATGTTAAAGCCTTTTATTGCTCGCCCTTGGGCAGAGCAAGGGATACAGCCTCTCTGACATTGAAGAAAATGAACATGGAATGTATCCAGCTTGATTGGTTAACTGAGTTTGAGGGTAAGATAAAGCGTCATCTTATTAAAACCTCCTGTTGGGACAGAAAGCCTCTTGAATGGGTAAATGACGATAATTATTACAGAAACGATACCTGGTACAAAACTAAGCTTATGAGCAGTGCAAATTGTGAAAAAGAGTACAAAAGAGTTTGCAATGGCATTGATGAGCTTTTGAAGGCCCACGGCTATGAGCATACAGGCAGGTACTATAAGGTGAATGATTCCAACCACGATACCATAGTGCTTTTCTGTCATTTCGGCGTGGAGTGCGTTATACTCTCGCATATTTTGTCCTGCTCGCCAATGGTTCTGTGGCATAATTTTGTTGCACTTCCAACATCTGTTACAACCCTGATTACTGAGGAAAGAGAAAAGGGTATTGCAGTATTTAGATGCCAGCAGTTTGGTGATATCAGCCACCTTTATGCAGGCGGTGAGGAGCCTTCCTTTGCCGCAAGATTTTGTGAGTGCTTTGACGACGATACAAGGCATTAATCCTTTCTGCTGTAGTTTATCAGCCTGATGGCTATTGAGCTTATCACTGCACCCAGTGCTATGCCCAGACCTGTGTATAGAGTTGATTTGGCATAGTCGATAAACCTTTGTGTGTTTGATTGTGCGGCATAAAGCATTGTGTAGTATATTGAGCTTCCGGGGAGCAGGGGAATGGTTGACGGCATAAGTATTACCGTTGTTGGCTCCTTCAGTATTCTTGCCATCATTTCGCAAAAAAATGAAAGGCATATCATTGCTATAAGACAGGCGGCAAATTCTCCGTAATAGCGTGACAGCAGTCTTTCGGTTACGGCGGTTATAGAACTTCCTATTGCAATAAATATTAAGTCCCTTTTTGGAGCTTTCATAATTACTGCAAATGCCAGTGTGCCCGCAACGCAGAATATAATTTCTATAATCATAGCTTGTTAAAAAGCAGTATTGCACCTGCAACACCTAAGGCAATGCCCAGTGCCGATATAACTGCGTTAAACAGCTCAAACAGTCCTGCCACAAGGTCACCGTTCATCATATCCCTCATTGCGCTTACAACCGTCAGCCCCGGTACCAACAGCATAATCGTTCCTATTATTATTTTGTCAGGCTGAACGGTCAGCCCCAGCTTTAACGGCAGATGTGCAATTATTCCTGCAATGAAGGCGTCAACAAGATTTGATGAAAACAGAGGAAAGCTTATTCTTTTGTGCGGGGAATAGGTTATCACCGCACCTGTTACTGCGGCAAACAATGCGTCAATAACAGTGCCCTTAAAAAACAGGCAGAAGGAAAATGTGGCGGCACATACACAAAAAAATTCAAATCCCTTTGAGTATATCTTTTTCCTTGTTATATTTATTTCTTCCTTTTTTCTGTAGCACAGCCTGCGTGAAAGCTCATTAAGACGTGCCAGCTCAGCCAAATCCGTGTCCTCACGTTCAATTCTTCTGAGCTGTATATTATTTCCGCTTTGGGCAATAATAAGTGACGGTATGGCAAAAACATAACACCTGTTTCCATAAGCATTGTTAATTCTTTTTATGGTGTCCTCGGCTCTGTGTATTTCTCCGCCGCACCTTATTATTGACTTTCCTATATCCAGTGAAAGGGTAAATATTTCTTCATTTTTCATTATATCACCAAGCATTTACTTTTTTAGTCTTTTATGTTTTTCAATTATTATGCAAAAAAGCAAATAACCTATTGACAATATAAAAAAATCTGCTATAATATATAGCACAAACGGATATCGCGGAGTGGAGCAGTTGGTAGCTCGTCGGGCTCATAACCCGAAGGTCGTAAGTTCGAGTCTTACCTCCGCAACCACAAGGACCGTACATTTCTGTACGGTCCTATTTTTCTTTAAATTTTTTCTCTAATTATTATCTTTCATGATTAAAAAAAGCTGTGAATATTTTATTGAGCTGTATGTT
>CAMBQD010000039.1 GCA_945869905.1 uncultured Clostridia bacterium
AAATAGATATTCATAATGTTTTTCCTGAGAATAGTTTTGACAAGTGTATTGTTTGGCTTCCTACATTTAGACAGAACAAAGCAAATACAAGACAATATAGTTCAATATCACAACCAATAATACATAATGTTGAAGATGCAAAAATTTTAAATGATTATGCGAGAAAGAAGAACATTTTAATTGTTTTAAAACCTCACTTTAATCAGAATATGGATGCTATAAAAAAAGTACAATTAGAAAACCTCTTGATTATTGATGATGAATACCTATTTGAAAAAGGTGTTATTTTGTATCAAGTATTGGCTGCATCTGATGCAATGCTTACAGACTATTCTTCTGTCTATTATGATTACCTAAATGCTGATAAACCTATTGGATTATGTTGGGAGGATTTTGACGAATTCAATGAACGTGATGGATTTGAAGTCGATTTGGAACCGATTATAGCCTCATCCGAAATGGTTAACACAATGGACGATATGTATAGGTTTATTGATAACATATCAAATGGTATTGATTTAAAAAGCGTTGAAAGAAATAAATATAATGATTTGGTAAATCCGTATCATGATGGAAATTCAAGCAAGCGTGTAGTCGATTTCATTGAAGAAAAATTGTCAAGCTTATGACTGTAATTATTAAGGAATTTATATGATAGTATTCTTTTTGTTAATCATTGCTTTATGTCTTTATAAGATTAAGTTTATAAAAACTGCTCCTATCAATTCGACGGAAGGACTTGATTTTGATTATCTTTCCATTGGCAGGACGAACTCTATAAAAGGCATTTTTATTCTGATAGTTTTTATGTCACATTTTCACGATTATGTTGTTTTTACAAATAGTATCGACATTGCATATCAATCAATGTTTAATCTGATCGGACAGCGTATGGTTACTCTTTTTATGTTGTATTCCGGCTATGGGGTAATGGAATCAATAAAAAAGAAAAATATGGCATATGTTAAAAAAATTCCTATCAATAGAGTATTTGGAGTGCTATTTAGATTTGACATAGCAATACTTATTTTTGCATTAGTCAACATAATAATAAATAAAGGAACTTTCACCTATTCATTAAAAACTTTTATTTTGTCGCTTATCGGCTGGGAGTCAATAGGTAATAGCAACTGGTATATATTTGCTATCCTTGTTGCATATATTGCTACATATTTAGGATTTTTGATTTTTAAAGATAAGTGTAATTATAAATTATCAGTTGTTATGACCACATTGTTGATATTGGTATATTGTGCATTATTACGATATGCCAAGTTTAAGGATTCAACAATTTGGTATGACACTATTCTTTGTTATTCTTTGGGAATGGTTATATCTATTTACAAGGAAAAATTTACTGGATTTTTTAACAATAAGTTTGTTTATGTTATTTCGGTTATTGTAATTTTGTTTATTCAAGCAATGAATTACAAGTTTAGTAATATTTTTATTCTAAGAGAATTTGCTTTGTTGACCTTCGCCTTGTTAATTGTTTTGATAACCATGAAATTTTCAATAGATAACAAGTATTTAAGATGGTGCGGAGAACATCTGTTTGGTATTTATATTATGCAACGATTGCCGATGATGATATATAAAGAAATGGGCATCGGTGATTTAAATATCTATTTATACTTTCTATTGTGTTTAATAACCACTGTTTTCTTGGCATACATATTTGAAAAATATACAGATATTCTTTGGAAAAAATGCATGCAAAAAAGCTTGAAAATAAAATCCGCGTCTTAACCTAAATGTTGGAATAATGTAGAGTTAGTCCAAATTTCCGTCAAACTTTATCTTTTGATAATGTTAAGAATTATAGTAAATTCCATAAAGAAGATTTATATATGAAGGCATTTTTAAAGAATGTTTCACTACGATATTCTTGTTACGATTGTCATTCAAAATCTGTAAACAGAAATAGTGATATTACATTAGCTGATTTATGGGGTTGTAGAAGCATTGCTCCGGATATGTTTGATGATAAGGGTACATCTTTTGTTATTGTGAACTCTGAAAAGGGTAAGGAGTTGTTTGATGCTGTGTCTGAATGTATAAGTTATCAAACCATTAGAATAGAGGATGCAATAAAATGTAATTACCCGGTATGGAAAAGTGTAAGTATGCCCAAAAAACGTCAGTTCTTTTTTGAGAATATTGACACTATGGATTTTGCTCAATTGGTTGAAAAAGCAATAAAGCCATCACTTTTTAAAAAAGTTCAAACCTTCATTATCAATTATGGTTGGGCAATAAAAAACAAGTTAAATCGTATTTTAAAAAAATAAAGTAATTGGATTTACGTATAAAGTTATCTGTGCTATTATAATTTAATTGTGTTCACTAAATTAAAAAAGGAATATTATTGAAATTGACGATATTGGTGAATTGAAAATAATTGACCCATCATATGAGAAAACTGAATAGCAGATTTTCATATAATAAAGCCTAAATATTTTTATAGTCTACCCTTGACAATGGCACCTGCGGCGGCAAGGACTATACACGATTTTTTAAAGGATACGAACACAAAGCCGCAAAATTATGATTTGATACTGACAGGCGACCTTGGATACACAGGTACAGAGCTTTTATACGAAATAATGATGGAGGAGTATAAAATCAAGCTTGACGGTTATCACAAGGACTGCGGTATGATGATTTACAACCTTAAGGAGCAGGATGTAAATTCTGGTGGCTCCGGATGTGGCTGCAGTGCCAGTGTGCTTTGCTCACATATATTGAAAAATATGGAAAAGGGCAAGCTGAAAAAGGTTTTATTTGTTGCCACGGGTGCGCTGATGTCGCCTACTTCTAACAAGCAGGGTAACTCAATACCGGGTATTGCCCACGCAGTTTTGCTGGAGGCGTAGGCAATGAAGCATTTTAACAATTTGAAATTATTGACCTCCTTCAGAGAAATATCAAATGTTCTTGACATTATCTCAAGTGCAATCAGAATTTTTGCATTTGTATTGATAATTCTTCAGGGAATACTTTTGGTTAAAGAAACAAAAAAGGACTTACAGTAACGCTGTAAGTCCTTTTTTAATGCCTAATGGATTTGGGAAATAATGTTTTTTATATCCTCCTCTGCCTGACGGATTTCGTTTAAAAATTCCTTTGACGACACACGCAGCGCTCCGCCGCTGAGGATGATAAGCTGCTCTAAGGCATCGGATGTAACAACTCTTACCTTGTGATTTTTTGCCAGCCTGTGTGACACCTTTTCAATGTACATATCGGCAGTTTCAGCCTCTTTTGTATAAACAATATTTATGTTGTTTACCTTTTCTGTTTCACGTGAGTTGCCCTTAACCTTATATGCATCAAATACAAGGATAACCTCACATTTTTTGTAGCCCTGATAGTTGCATAAAATATTTATCAGAGTGTTTCTTGCTCCGTCGATATTGTCCTTTGCCTGCTCTTTCAAATTGTCCCAAGAAAAGATAACATTGTATCCGTCCACAAGCAGATATTCCGTGCCGTCATATTTAACAACAGCACTTGGCTTTTTCTTTTTACTGTCAGTGCTTTGGGTTAAATTAAAGTGGTTGCTTGCAACGTTGTTATTTTTCTTTTTTATAGGGCCATAGGTTTTTTCAAAAATCTGCATAAGCTCATTATCAAGAGCGAATAAATCACTTTTGTTATCAAGCTTAGAAAATACATTTTTTACCTGATTGTCCGAATAATCATTTTTAGGCACAGATAAGGCACTTGGTAGGTGCATATGGCTTTTTACTTCATTCCAATTAACATTATAGCCTGCACCGTGGGAGCAGAATACAGAATCGCAGGGGTTATCAATATCACCGTCACAGCTGTATCCTATGCTGTCAATAACCTCCTGTGCGTTGTGGCAGGGCTCGTATCCCTTTAAATTGCACATCAGCCTTCCTGTACCGTGGGTGTACTGCATAACGTCCTTTGCATAATCGTACATTGTTGAAACAGGTGCAGTGCCGCTGATAAGGGCGAAATCGCCCCTTTGCTCCGGCTGATTAAAGGAGCCTGACATACGCTGTATGTCCGTCATTGCTCTGCCTATGCTTTCACAGGGTACCTCCAAGGTGAATTCATAAATCGGTTCAAGCAAAATACTCCTTGCCGAGCGCAGTCCCTGTCTTACTGCCCTGTACGTTGCCTGCCTGAAGTCACCGCCCTCGGTGTGCTTTGGGTGGGCTTTCCCCGATGCAAGTATTATTTCCATATCGGTAATGGGGGAGCCGGTAAGAACACCTATGTGTGTTTTTTCATAAAGATGGGTGAGTATAAGCCTTTGCCAGTTCTTGTCCAGCCGGTCCTCTTTACATTGTGATTTGAATATGAGTCCACTGTCCCTTTTGGCAGGCTTTAATATCAAATGCACCTCTGCATAATGTCTTAAAGGTTCAAAATGGCCTATGCCCTCTACCGTGTCGGCAATTGTTTCCTTGTAAATTATGTTTCCCTTGGAAAAGGATACATTCATTCCAAATCGCTCTGAAATTATGGACTGCAGAATTTCAAGCTGAATATCACCCATAAGCTGTAGCTGTATTTCTCCCAATCTCTCGTTCCATACAACCTTCAGCTGAGGGTCCTCTGCCTCAAGTATTTTCATTTTTTCAAGAGCCGTGTGAGCGTCTATGCCTTCAGGCAGTATGAGTCTGTATGTTAAAACGGGCTCAAGGACAGGCAATGCTGAGTCATTCTCCGTACCGAGACCGTCCCCTGATTGAGCAAAGCCGATGCCCGTAACGGCACAAATTGTGCCTGCCTGTACCTCCTCTGCCGATGTGAATTTTTCTCCTGAGTATATTCTGATTTGGTTTACTTTTTCGGATTTTATATTCTTTCTGCTTTGCAGTATTTCCTTTACCTTAAGACTGCCTCCCGTAACCTTAATAAAGGTAAGACGTTGTCCCTTGTCCTCTGATATCTTATATACCTTACCTGCAAATTCACTGCTGTATTCAGGCATTTTTGTGTACCTATAAAGGCTTTCCAAAAGGTCGTTTACTCCAAGCAGATTAAGCGCTGAGCCGTAAAGACAGGGGAATATCTGTCTGCGTTTTATGTATGGTATGATATCCGCGGCTTCAAGTAAGCCGTTTTCGTAATACCTGTTAAGCAGATTTTCGTGGCAAAGGGCAATGCCTTCATAAAAATCATCACTATCCTCGTTTGTAAAATCAACGCAACCGTCACTGAGCTTGGCTTTTAATTCTGCCATAATGTCTGCCTTGCAGGCACCGTCCAAATCCATTTTGTTTACAAAAATAAAACAGGGAACATTGTATTTTGAAAGCAGCCTCCACAGTGTCTGAGTGTGGCTTTGTACGCCGTCTGTTGCGCTGATTACCAAAACGGCATAGTCCAGTACCTGAAGTGTACGCTCCGTTTCTGCCGAAAAGTCCACGTGTCCCGGTGTATCCAGTAGGGTAAATTCCACATCCTTGTATTTTAAAATTGCCTGCTTTGAAAAAATTGTTATTCCTCGGCTACGCTCAAGTGAAAAGTTATCTAAAAAGGAATCCTTGCGGTCAACTCTGCCCAGCTTATTAATATTGCCCGATTGATACAGCATTGCTTCGGACAGAGTGGTTTTGCCGGAGTCTACGTGTGCCAAAATACCGATAACAATTTTTTTCATTTTTTCACCGCCTTTGCAAGTAACAGAGGTTATTATATCACAACAATTAATAATTGTAAAATGGCAGTATGAACAATAATATCGGGCTTATTATTGACAAATTATGAACAAATATTGTATAATCTAATTTGATGGAAGAGACGTTTTTGCAACTATATCGAGGAGAATTATGAAGGATAAAATCAAGTCAAAATTCAAAATACGTTGGACGCTTGTTTTGTATGATATCGTTACTTTTGCAATGATTGATATTTTTCTGTTAGTTATTTACAAGAGCTTTATTCCCTATAAAGCCATTGAACTGATAATTAACTCATTGTTGGCGTTAGGCTGTATTTTGGTTTGCAGGTTTTTCGGCGACATATACAGGCAGATATGGCGATTCGGCGGAATACAGTGCTATATACGTTTGCTTTTGACAGATACAGTGGCATTTGCCATTTTTGTAGCACTGGAGTATTTATTGCCGTATATTTCTGATTTTAAGCGTTTAAGCTTTGTAAGAATGATTGCAATAATGTCCATTAATATGATACTATCCCTTTCCATAAGAATGATGTACCGTTATTGCTTTAAATGCGGTAACGAGGTAACGCCGAGGGGTAAGTTTTTAAGACTGCTTCTTAAGATATTTGCAGGGGGAGTAGAGGTTAAGAAAAATGACGAGTCACAAAAAATCAAGGTGGCTATTGTCGGTGCAGGCACCTCCGGTGTAAGCTTGGCGGAGGAACTGTTAACAAATACAAATTCTGCCTATACTCCGAGATGCTTTTTTGATGAAAATAAAGCAAAGGCAGGCCGTGAAATTCACGGAATACCTGTTTATAAAGAAGGTAATGATACCTTTGAAAAATTAAAGGAGCATAAAATACAGGAGGTAATACTGGCACTTCCCACTGTTGAGGCAAACAGAAAAAAGGATTTATACAATTATTACAAGCAATCAGGCTGTAAGATTAAGGTGTATGACTATCCTTCAATGCAGACCGCCGGCAGTAAAAGGCAGCTTCGTGAATTTGATATTGAGGATTTACTTTTCAGAAAAAAGATTGTAGTTGCTGACGATAAAACAAAGGAATATTATGAGAATAAGGTTGTTCTTATTACAGGTGGAGGCGGCTCAATAGGCTCGGAGCTTTGCCGTCAGCTTGCTAAAATGAATCCAAAGCAGATTATCATTTTGGATATATATGAAAACGGTGTTTATGATGTTCAGCAGGAATTAAAGATAAAATACGGCGATGAGCTGGATTTGAGAGTTGAAATTGCTTCAATTACAAATAATGTTGCAATGGACAGGATTTTTGATACATACCGTCCCCAAATTGTTATTAACGCGGCGGCTCATAAGCACGTTCCGTTGATGGAGCATAACTGCATTGAAGCTATTGAAAATAACGTTTTCGGTACAAAAATTGTTGTTGATTTGTGTGAAAAATACGGCGTTTCACGCTTTATGATGGTTTCTACGGATAAGGCGGTAAATCCCACAAATGTTATGGGTGCCACCAAAAGAATGTGTGAAATGATTGTTCAAAGCGAAAGCACTAAGGGTAAGGTAAAATGCACTGCAACAAGATTCGGTAATGTGCTTGGCAGTGCAGGCTCGGTTATTCCGCTATTTAAAAAGCAGATTGCAAACGGAGGTCCTGTTACATTAACGGACAAGCGTATTATCAGGTACTTTATGACAATTCCGGAGGCATCACAGCTTGTACTGCAAAGCGGTGCAATGGCAAACAACGGCGAGCTTTTTGTGCTTGATATGGGACAGCCTGTTAAAATCTTAGACCTTGCGGAAAATATGATTAGGCTTTCCGGTGTGCAGGGTGTAAAGATAGTTGAAACAGGGCTCAGACCCGGAGAAAAGCTTTATGAGGAGCTTCTTGTTAAAACTGAGGAGCTTGATAAAACCGACAACAGTATGATTTTTATTGAGAGAGATACACCTCTGTCAACAAGGATAATTGACGAAAAGTTAGAAATACTGAAAAAGGCTTGCCTGACAGGCGATGACAACATTGCCAGAGAAGCGCTCAGGTCCGTTGTGCCCACCTTTAAGCATCCTGAGGATGTTAATAAAGATGTTGACGAAAAAGCAAGTGATAACAAAGCTGAAAAAGAATTAATACACGCATAAAAAAC
>CAMBQD010000040.1 GCA_945869905.1 uncultured Clostridia bacterium
AACCGCTCAGTCGGCAATGAGGGATATTGACTCCAGTGCCAAGGAAATAACCGAAAGGGATATGGAGGTGCCTAAGGTTCAGCCTGAAAGCATTGTAATTGAGCCAAAGCCCGCAAAGGCGGATACCGATAACTCTGCCCAAAAAACAGCAATTGTGGACAGGGATGCAATAAAAACCGCCGTGTCCCAAAACGAAAAAACAAAAATAACAGACCAAAAAACAAGGGCAGTTGAATTAAGCGGAAAAACAGGCGTAATTGAAAATGTGTCCGATGTTAAAAAGAAAAAAAGCTTTTTCACCGCTCAGGGCAGCGAGCCGTTATTTTCAAAAAATCCTCCGGAGATAATAGAACGTCCCGCCACCATCAAAAGCAAATCCAGATTTGACAAAACATCTGACCTGGAGGAGCTGCCCACAATAGTTGCGGTGGACGAGCTGGAGCACACAAAAATATCCCCTGTCAAGCATATAAGGACAGAAGAAAGATATGCAAGCGATGAGGGTGAGCAAATTGTTCTTGAAGGCTTTGAGGATATAACCGAAGAGGTTTCAAAAATCGACGAGGAAGTGGCTGAAAAGCAGTTAAAGGAACGGCGTAAAGAAAAGGTTAACAAATTCCGTCTTTTCAGTCCTGACGATATCGACACTGAAGGCAGCGGAAAAAAGGTTGTGAAAAACGACTATGAAAGCGGCGACGAGAAAACTGCTTTTATGGAAAGGTTTTTTGCGTCAAAATCCTCTGTTACCCTCACTGCCCTGCTGACCCTTGTCTGCGGAATAGTGCTTGGCCTTTTAACGTACTTTAAGGACAGTGCTTATATGCCGTCGTTTTTGCTTGATTACACGGCATATTTTGTTGCGGTAATAATTGTATATTCAATTATTATGCTGATAAATATTAAAACGATAATACATGGATTTAATCTTAAGCACGGCATAAACAGTGACCTGCCCATTGCAATTATCAGTATTGTTGTTCTTGCGCATACAATACTTATGGCAGTTGACAGCAATGTTTATATTGACGGCGGAAACGTATATCCGCTGGCGGCAAGCTTTGCTCTTTTGATGAGTGCATTAGGCAAGCGTGCATTGATTTTGCGTATCATAGATAACTTTGAATTTTCCACAGGCCTTGACGAAACCCACACCGTTGAGGATATTGTGAACACCGTTGACGCAACTATAATCAGCAGGGGCTTGCTCACCGGTGAGGCAAATCTGAAAACCAGCATAAAAACCGACTTTACCACAAAATTTGTGGATATCGGATTAAGCGACGAGCCTGCCGATAATATTGCCAAAACAACAGGTATGATTATGCTGGGTGCAAATTTAGTTTTATTTGCAGTGTTTTCAATATTAAGCCACAGCTGGCATATCGGGCTTAATGTGGCAGTTTGCGGATTATGTATTTCCGTTCCCTGTATATCGTTGTTTAACACAAACAGTGCTTTGCTGGGTGTATCAAAGGCACTGAAAAAAAGCGGAGCCATGATTAACGGCTTTGAGGGTGCAAAAACAGTTGATAATGCCAACGCCATAGTTATTGAGGCTCAGGATTTGTTCGGCCCCAACAGTTGTGAAATACACGGTATAAAAACCTTTAACGGAGCAAAGGCTGACGACGTTATTTTAAAAACAGCCGCAGTTATTATGAAAACAAAAAGCCCACTGTCCTATGTTTTTGACGATGTTGTAATCGGAAAACAGACAATTTTGCCTGATGTGGACGGTGTGGTTTATGAGGACAGGCTGGGCACATCTGCCTGGATATACAGAAAAAAAATACTTGTAGGCACAAGAGAGCTGCTGATACATCACGGTGTACAGGTACCAAAGGAGGAATTTGAGGCAAAGTACACCAGAAAGGGCAGAAAGATACTTTATTTGGCAGTAACCGGCAAGCTAATGGCAATGTTTGTTGTATCATACAACGCCGACCCTGCGCTGAAGCGCGCCTTGAGAAAGCTTGAAAAAAGCGGTATGACCGTGCTTGTAAAAAGCGCCGACCCCTTTATTAACGATGAAAGCATTGCTCAGCTATTTGCTCTTCCCGACGGATTTGTACGTGTTATGAATTCATCAAACGGCAGAGCCTTTGAAAAGTATTCCAATATGTGTGCGGAAAAATCACCTGCCTATGTTGTTCACGACGGCAGTGCACTGGGCTTTGTTTCATCAATGAGCGGTGCGGAAAATCTTGAGGAAACAAGAAAAACGCTCAGCGTGCTTATTTCCTTTGGATGTGCTGTGGGCTTCGGTGTGGCAACACTGCTGGCGGCAGTAAGCGGTATTGAACAGCTTGGCGCAGTGAATATTGTGATTTTTCAGGCATTGTGGTGTATATTTGTTGAAATTATGTCAAAACTAAAAAGGCTTGGATTATAACTATTTAAAGGAGAGGTCTTTTTGGAAAATTTGCAGTCAACAAAAACTCAGGCAAATTTAATGGCGGCATTTGCAGGTGAAAGTCAGGCGAGAAACAAATATACCTATTACGCCGATAAGGCTGAAAAGGACGGCTTTATTCAGATTGCTCAGATTTTCAGAGAAACCGCCAAAAACGAGCAGGAGCACGCGGAAATCTGGTTCAAGCTTTTAAACGGCGGTGAAATCGGCGACACGGCGACAAATCTTAAGGACGCCGCCGACGGTGAAAACTACGAGTGGACAAATATGTATGCCACCTTTGCCGACGAGGCAAGGCAGGAGGGCTTTGACCACATTGCATTCCTGTTTGACTCCGTGGCAAAAATAGAAAAAGAGCACGAACAGCGTTACCGCAAGCTGCTTGAAAATGTTGAAAACGGACTGGTGTTCAGCAGGGATGAGGATAAAATATGGATATGCTCAAACTGCGGGAACATTATTATAGGCAAGGAGGTTCCTAACCAGTGCCCCGTATGCAAAAAGCCAAAGGGATATTTTAAGCTCAAGGCTGAAAATTATTAGGCAATGAACAGAAAAAGGACAGAGTTGAGATACAATCCTCAGCTCTGTCCTTTTTTACATTTTTCTTATGCTTATTTCTCCGCTTCGCAATACAGTATGCTCGCCGTTTTCCAGCTCCACCTCAAGTCCGCCGGTTTCGTCAATTGCAACGGCTTTGGCAGGAGTAACAACTCCGTTTTGAATAAACCTTATTTTTTCGCCTATCACCAGCGAATGACTGCGGTAATAGTCAATAAAGCTTTTATAATCCCCTGCGGCAATATTCATCAGTTCATTTACCGTTTCTGCCACTAATTTACTTTTGCTTACATTTGTGTTCAGGGAACCGGCATCTTCTATATCCTTTGGAAAATCATCTGTGCTGATATTTATTCCGATGCCCACAATCACACTGTCCACGGTGCCTTCCTCAAAATTAGTTATTGCCTCCGTAAGAATACCGCAGATTTTTTTGCCGTCAAGATAAACATCGTTTACCCATTTTATTTTAGGCTTTTTATCGGTAAGCCCTTCTATTGCCTTGCATACAGCAACTGCGGCGGCTGTTGTGGCGGTTACCGCATTTTGCAGTGAGGTGTCCGGTCTGATAACAAGGCTGAAATAAATACCCGTGCCTGCAGGAGAATAAAAGCTTTTCCCCTGTCTGCCTCTGCCTGCCGTCTGTCTGTCCGCCGCCACTAAAAAAGCACCCTGCCTGCCCTCTGCCAAAAGCCTTTTACAGTAATTATTAGTGGAGTCCACGGTGGACAAATACAAAACATCAATATCCTTTTTCAAATTTAATTTTATGCTTTGTGCCGAAACCAAATCGTCATTGTTCAAAAGCCTGTAGCCCTTATTGGTAACGGCGTCAATTTCGTAGCCTTCCCTTACCAGAGCCTTTACCGCCTTCCACACAGCCGCACGGCTTACACAAAGTTTATCCGCCAGCTGCTGTCCGCTTATGTAATCAGCGCTGTTTAAAAGCTGAGTTAAAACATCATTTTTTGTAGACATTGTTAACCTAATATCCTCCTGAGTTTACAATTATGTTAAAGTAAAAGCACCGATAAGGTGCCTTTGTCATTTTTTGATATAAAATACTGCAAGGGTTTTCGGACCGCAGTGTGAGGAAATGGTGCACTTTGCATCAGCAAAAATAATTTCATCAAACTTGGCCTTACCCTCAATAACACCCTTGGCAAAGCTGATTATCTCAGGGCTGATACCGCCGCTGTTGGCAATAACAATCCTTGAGGTGTCAATCTTGTTTATATCCTTAAGGCAGTCATTGATATACTGCTTATAGACAACATCCATTTTACCACGGTATTTTTTTGCAACATCAAGGGTTCCTGTTGAAGGGTCAACGGCAATGCTTGGCTTAATACCAAGCACATTGGCGCTGAACTTTGCAACACCTGAGCACCTGCCGCCCTTGTGAAGATATTCCAGACTGTCAAGCACAAAGGTTGTGCTGACCTTTGGAACAAGGGAATTAACTCTGTTTGCAATCTTCTTTGCGTCAAAGCCCTTTGCCCTGAAATCACAGGCCTTCAAAACAAGCAGACCCATAGCCGTACAAAGACTTTTTGAATCAATGCAATAAACGTCATCAAATTCCGACGCCGCAATGCAGGCATTTTGATAGCTTGAGGAAATGGCGGAGGATAAGCCTATATGCACAACCGCCTTTCCCTCGTCACTGGCTTTTTCAAATATTTCATAATACTGTGCAGGAGTTACTGCCGAGGTTTTCGGCAATACGCCCGTTTTTTCAACATAATTATAAATATCCTTTGGAAAAACATCTACTCCGTCCTTATATGACTCATCGCCTAAAATAACGGTCAGAGGGGTAACAATTATATTGTTTTGTTCAATAATTTGAGAAGGCAAATCGCAGGTGGAATCCGCTGTAATTATTACTTCCTTCATTTATCTGACCTCCCGTCTCTGTATTTTAGTATGATATCATATAAAAAATTTATATTCAACTTTTGCAAATTAAGTTTAAATTTTGTTTATATTTACACTCCGAAATTAATTTTTACATTGTCAAAATTAATTTTATCATATGTTTTATCAAAATATATTGTCATGGTGCTGACGTTATTTTCATTTTTTATACTGCAATTATACGATATATCGGACTCGTTTTTATTACCGCTGTTGATAATCACCTCAAAATCGCCTCTGTCGGCAATATGCTGTGAAAAGGTATAGCCCTCCTTTGCGGTAAAAACTACATAGCCCTGTGTAAATTTAACGGTATCAACACACTTGATTTTACTTGGCAGCTTTTCAAAATACTGAGTATCTGTATCAGCCGTATTTTTTAAGGAAAATTCTGCCTCTATCCAGTCAATGCTTTTACTTTCAAAATTAGTATTTGTACTTTTATTGCTGATTACACAATTCCATTTATTTTTTGCAGTATCCCTTGGGTCAACTGTTTTAAATTCGTCAAGAGGAATAAAAACTATTGAATTGGGAACAAGATTTATATTTCCCTTGATGATGCCCACCTCACAGTGAATATTGCCCACATACTGAGTATCGGATACTTCCTCATAATTTACAAGCACCTGAATATCAAGGGTAATTGTTCCGTCCTTATCAATACCGTAATTGCCCACTCCCTTGCTCCACCGGCTCAAGGTATAATACTGCTTTTTATTGTCGCAAAGAGCCTTGGCATAATAGGTATGGCCGTCCTTAGTTATACCTGTTTTTTCATCATAATTAATTTTTTCTTTATTGTCATCCATTGAAAGCTGTAAGAATTTTTTACAGCTTTTAAGCTGTGTCATTTCACATTTGATTGCCTGCTCAAAGGGGATTTTCCACGTATCGTCGGTAACAACATATGAGGAAAAGGTTTTTTCTCCGCTTTGGGTTATATACGGCTTATATATATGAATAACATATGTGTATTTAACATCACTTTCTTCGCTTTCGTTCAGCTTACCGCTAACCAGCTTAACAAGTAATTCCGTTTCTCCGTCGCCGTCATAATCCTTGCAGAAAATCTCCGGAGTTTCGGTATCTACGGAATATGTCCAGGAGGTGAATTTCCTTTCATATTCGCCGCGTTTGATTGTAACGGTTTCTCCGTCATAGTACAGACAATAGCCCGATTCCTTATCCTCTGCCAAAATAACGTTTTCTTTTTTTCCTTTTTCAGTACCTGCAACCGTTGTTCCCTGCTGTTCAGACATTTCAGACGTTGCCTGAGGAGATACGGAGGTCTGCTGTGAAATTTTGGCATTTCTGTAGCTTAGTGAAAAAATAAACAGACCTATCACTGCCGCTATCAAAGCTATTAATAAAACTTTCTTTTTCATACGCTGAGTCCTCAAATTTTATTTCGCATATACCTCGTCAAATTTAAAAGGTATCATTTCACCGTTTACAATATGATAACAGTTTTTTCCCAGGGAAAAAATAGCCCTGTCGTGCTTTATGGAGTCGGAATAGACATTAACAACATTAATGCTGTTTTTATCAAATTCCTTATAAAGCCTTTTAACCTTTTCCTCATCACGACAGTTTTTGCCTATGATTATTCCGGTTTTTCTGTTGTGCCGTGTGCAAATCAGCTTTTCAAATCCCAGTCTGCGCTGAATTTCCTCCAGCAAAAAATCCGGTGATGCACTGATTATTACGGAATAACCCTCTCTGTCAAAAAACCACTTATGTACTCTGCTTTCGTATTTATCCCAAAATTTATTCACTGCTTTATCAAGGGGAATAAATAAAATGAATGTAAAGCACAGCTTTTTAAAATCGGTAAAGCTGATAATATGCAGCACCATAAGCAGTAATGCCGTCAGCAGTACTGGTATCGCCACCGGAAGCAGTAAAATAAGATAAGGATAATGCAGCAGACAATAGGCACAAAACAGTGAACCGCTGTCAAAGGGTACTATCGTTTTGTCAAAATCATAGATGTTGATATCCATTAATGTTAAATTCCTTTGCTGTCAAAATCAATTGTCAGTGATTTATCCGACTCAAAGGGAGTTAACTTTACCCCTGCACTGTTAAGCATTCTTTTACTCGCCTGCACCAAATCGGTATCCCTGTATTTATCACTTATGTAAATAACTTCCTTTATTCCGCACTGAATAATTGCCTTTGCACATTCGTTACAGGGGAAAAGGGCAACATAAATCCTGCATCCCTTCAGATTATTGCCCCCTGCGTTAAGAATTGCATTAAGCTCGGCATGGCAGACATATGGGTATTTTGTGGCGCTTTCCTTTTCTGCCGAACGCTCCCAGGGGAAATCATCATCACTGCAGCCACGGGGAAAGCCGTTATACCCTACGGACATTATTTTATTGTCATCGTTTACTATGCAGGCACCCACCTGTGTGCTGGGGTCCTTACTTCTTTTAGAGGCAAGAATTGCCACACCCATAAAGTATTCATCCCAGCTGATATAATCTTCTCTTTTTCCCATCTTTTTACTCCGAAATTATGTTATTCACGTCCGCTGAGCACATCTGTAAATTCGTCAAGCTCATTGCACTGCGCGTCATAGATTTTACCTGCGTCAACGAGCTTATTAATATCAGGATTAATGGGTAACTTTGCCAGTACAGGCAAGCCAAGCTCTGCCGCAGTTTCATCAATTTGTGATTTGCCGAAAATATTTATTTTTTTACCGCAATCCTCACAAACATAATAACTCATATTTTCAACAAGACCAAGCACAGGCACATCCATCATTTTTGCCATATTGTAAGCCTTGTTAACAATCATTTTTACCAAATCCTGAGGTGTGGAAACAATTACAATACCGTCCACAGGCAGACTTTGAAATAC